>JANNUI010000120.1:0-9193 GCA_031395125.1 Chitinophagaceae bacterium
TTTCACCCGGAGCTACCAACCTGCCTGCCGGCAGGCAGGCATTCAGCCCCTACGGGGTTAAGCTCACTATTTCCATATTCCCCGTTTATATCTCCCATATACTTTGATTGACTCAGTTATTGGTTTTATAGACTCCATTACAGCATTAAACTGGCCTGTGATTTAGTACACCTCTAATTATTTTTCAATCTTTAAGACTCCGAAGCCCCTCCTTGCGAGGGGTTTGGGGAGGCTTCAAAAAAAAATCCCGGCCTGTACTGGCCGGGACTCTTTATGTTGATCTTTAGTTGTTATTATTTAGCTGTCAACAAAAGCATACCCGGCTTCTTGCCAAAAAAGAAGTAATAAAAATAATAGTTCCAGTATGCCTTATTGAATGTCATATAACAAATATAACTTTTACCGATGTGAATTCCTATATCCCTGCTTATTATTTTCTGGCGCCGGTTTCAGCGTCATTCATCCGGATCTTGCGGCCCCGGTAGTTCTTCCCGTCGATGGCCTTTATCATTTTTTTGGCTGCCCCCGCCTCTATTTCCACCCAACTGTTCATCTCCTTCATATCGATCTTTCCCAGTACATCCTTTTTCAGATCACTCATATCAAGAATGAACTGCAGGAAACTGGCTTTGTAAAAACCATCCTTCGTACCAAGGTTAACAAACAGCCTTTGATAGCTGCCGCCTCCGCTAACGGAGTCTCCCACGGAGTCCTTTCGGACCTTGCGGGCAAAACTCCTGCCGCTTGTATCCGTGTCCCGGTCTCTTCCGGGTCGTTCTCTTACCTCTCCCTTCCTGTCGCTTCGCCGGTCATCGCCCCGCATATTCAGGTCGGCAGCGTTTTCATAGTATTTCAGGAAACGGTCAAATTCCAGGGCTGCCACCCTTTGCATGATCTCTTCTTTATCGACTTCAGCAAATTTTTCTTTGAGTGTCGGCAGGTATGCTTCATACTGCCCATGGCTGATATCTGCACTCAGCATCTTATCAATAAAATGAAAGAACTGTTTTCGGCAAACATCTTTTCCGGTAGGAACATCCATTTTATGGACCTTTCCATTCAGTATCCTTTCTATCTGGCGCAGCCGGTATGTTTCTTTAGGTGTTACAATGGAGACGCAAATACCACTTTTACCCGCCCGCCCGGTACGGCCGCTGCGGTGCGTATAAACTTCCACATCATCCGGCAGCTCATAATTTATGATATGGGTGATACCCGTTACATCTATTCCCCTTGCTGCCACATCAGTGGCGATCAGCAACTGGATGCTCCTGTCCCTGAAAAGTCCCATCACTTTGTCCCGCTGCTGCTGGGTAAGGTCGCCATGTATGGCATCAATATCATATCCCTCCCTTGTCAGCCTTTCAGCGATATCCTGGGTATCGGCCTTGGTACGGGCAAATACGATCCCATAAATGCCGGGATTAAAATCAATGGTGCGTTTTAAAACCTCGTACCGGTTGTGGTGCTGCGTGGCATAATACTGGTGATCGATATTGGCAGCTCCTGCATTTGTTTTACCGATCGTAATTTCAAAAGGCTTGTCCATATACCTTTTGCTCACCTGCCGTATCTCCGCCGGCATCGTGGCGCTGAAAAGCCAGGTGCTCTGGCGGTTGGGAGTGTTTTTCAGGATGAACTCGATATCATCCTTAAAACCCATATTCAGCATTTCATCCGCCTCATCCAATACCACATAGTGGATCTTTTCCAGGTTGATCGCTTTGCGTTCTATCAGATCGATCAAGCGGCCCGGAGTAGCCACTACGATATGTGTACCCTTTTTCAGGTCCCTTATCTGCATGGTGATGGAGGTTCCTCCATACACCGCCGTTACTGCAATATGTTCTTTCTTGTTTTTAAAAGTATTGAGATCACTGGTTATCTGCAGGCATAATTCCCTTGTTGGGCAAACGATCAAAGCCTGGGGAAACCGGTCCGCATTATTGATCAATTGCAGTAGTGGCAGGCCAAATGCCGCCGTTTTGCCGGTACCGGTCTGGGCCAGCCCGATAAAATCCTTGGTTCCCTGCAGCAATACAGGAATGGCTTTTTCCTGTATAGGTGTAGGTTGCGTAAACCCCAGTGCTTTAATTGAATGAAGCAATCCTTCTTCAATACCCAGCGCTTCGAATGTAACCACTGATTGAATGATTTAAATGATTTGGAAAATAAGGTTGCAAAGGTAGCTTTTAATAAGGGGAAAGGGGAATGAATTTGACCTTCCATTAAAATAAGAAAGCCTTCCCTTGCGGGAAGGCCTCCAACGATTGCTTGCCATGTGAAAATCTTACTTGGTAACACTGTCCATTACAGGAGCTACGGTAGAATCCGGAGCAACAGGGTCAGGAGTAACAGGAACAATAGCTGTGTCAACTTTAGTTGTGTCAGCATCAGTTTTCTTGTCACCGCTGTTGTTACAAGCTACCATTGCCGTAGCGATCAATGCAATTGCAAATACTTTTTTCATTTTCGGTTTTTTTGTTATTTGTTGAAATATTTCAGTCTTAATACCGGGAATCCAAAAAGGTAACCCGCTTTTTAAAGTTTTTTTCAGATGCGGCAGGCCCGCCCGACAACCTTTATATTTATTTTTTGCAGTCGGGCAGGGTTACTATTTTTAAAATCCTGTATTAAACAAGGGAATGTGAAAGCACTAGAAGACGAAAAGGCCTTATTGGAAGGATTAGCCGCCAGCGATAAGAAAGCCGTAGAGACCATTTACAGGGAGAACTTTAACATGGTTCAAGCCCTGATAATCAACAACAACGGCTCATCAGATGATGCCAAAGATATCTTCCAGGAGGCCATGATAGTTCTTTATGAAAAGGTTAGGTCTGGAGGGTTTGAGCTGAATTGTCAGATCAAGACCTTTGTGTATTCCGTTTCCAGGCGCCTGTGGCTGAAACGGTTGCAGCAGCAAAACCGCTATACGGCCCCCGGGGATAACATGGAGGCCGTGGTGCAGGTGGAGGATGATCTGGACGCTCATGAGCAGCGCAATGCCGAGTTTGAAATGATGGAAAAAGCCATCAACCACTTAGGCGAACCCTGCAAAAGCCTGCTGGAAGCCTACTACCTGCAAAAAAAGACCATGCAGTTTATCGCCGCCAGTTTTGGCTACACCAATGCCGACAATGCCAAGAACCAGAAGTACAAATGCCTGATGAGGCTGAAGAAAATATTTTTTGCACATTATAAAAACGGGAACGGTGATGAATGATATTCAATTGTTAGATGCGGTGGAACGCTACATACGGGGTGAGATGAGACCCGACGAAAGGCTGCAGTTTGAAAACCTGCGCAAGTCCAGCCCAGAAGTGGACCAGTTGGTAGTGGAGCATACCCTTTTCCTGCAGCAACTCAATCATTTTGGCGAACGCAAGAACCTTGTTTCTTCGCTGAATGATATACATACTGACCTGACCGAACAGGGTAAGATCGACTCCATGAAACTGAAAGGCGGAGCCAAGATCGTTTACCTGTGGAAACGGTACAGGAGAGTGGCAGCGATTGCAGCAAGCATTGCGGGCATCACGGCCCTGGGTATATCAGCGCTGGTTTGGGCATTTGCCCCGAAGAATAATTCGCAGACCGAAGTTCTCGGAAGAGAACTGCAGGCAGTAAAAAAAGCACAGCGGGATGCCAATGCCGAAGTGAAACAACTGAAGAGCCAGTTATCCAGCAAGCCCATTGAATTCAAGTCAGGGGGTACTGGTTTCATGATAGACGGTAAGGGATTTATTGTCACCAATGCCCACATTGTCCGCAAATCAAAAAATGTTATTGTCATTAACAATAAAGGTGAAGAATTCAGGACAACGGTTGTAAAAATAATCGCTGATAAGGATATAGCCATCCTGAAAATTGAGGATGATAACTTCAAGCCGATCGCTTCACTCCCGTATGCGATCCGCAAATCATCAACCGATGTGGCGGAACCTATCTATACGCTGGGATATCCCCGCAATGATATAGTATACAGCGAAGGATACCTGAGCGCCAAAACAGGATTCAATGGCGACACCCTTACCTGCCAGTTAGGCCTGGCAGCCAACCGCGGCAACAGTGGCGGGCCGGTTTTCAATAATGATGGGGAGATCATCGGTATCATCAGCGCCAGAGAAACCCAGGCTGAAGGCGTAGCTTTTGCCATCCAGTCAAAATATATTTTTGATGCGATCGATGACCTGAAGAAAGATACGTTGTACCGTTCACTCAAACTCCCGGTTAAATCTTCTGTGCGTGGAATGGCCAAACAGGAACAGGTGAAAAAGGTACTGGACTATGTTTTTATGGTTAAGGCTGATTAAGAAATTAACCCCTATAGAATGTAAAGGCCGTTTGATGATTCAGGCGGCTTTTTTATTTACTTCCTTACCCAAAGATCTTCCGGATACTCTCCCTCCTGGATCAGCTTTTGCAGGCTTTGTTCCACAAAAGGCGCATCTTCCTTGTAGGTAACCCCGAACCAGAGCGATGTGGTTGGGATCACATCAACGGTTCCTCCTTCCCTGATAAACTGGTCCGCTATTATAGGGATGAATAATTCAGACTTCAGTTCATGTCCATGATCCTGCAGGAACCCGGCAAACAACATTTTGGTATAGCTGAAGTAGGAGACATCAAAACACCAGAAGTTCATGGAAACCCTGGTATCCAGGGGCAGTTCCACCGGCTCCAGCCCGTCATCACAAATGATCCTGTCTCCCTTTTTGGAGATATTGATCCGCTCCGTCACATTTACCAGTCTTCCGTCCCTGTCCAGTCCGCAGATCCCGCGGTTCACGGTGCCATGGTCAGATAATGTTTTCAGCAGATCATATCCTACGATCGCATAGTTCTTTTCATTGCATCCTGCATTCAGGAACCGGGCCGCATTCTCGAATGCATCCCAGCCATAGAAATCATCGGCATTGATGACGGCAAAGGGTTCTTTCACAGCATCCATGGCACACAACACGGCATGGGCAGTACCCCAGGGTTTTGTTCTTACCTCAGGGATCGGAAATCCTTCCGTAAAGGAAACCATTTCCTGGAAAACATAGGCGGTTGCGATCCTGCCCTTTAATTTGGGTTCGAAGATGGACTTAAAATCATCTGCAAATTGCCGGCGTATGATGAACACCACTTTTCCGAAACCAGAGCGGATAGCATCAAAGATGGAATAGTCCATAATGGTTTCGCCGGAGGGACCAAAGCCCTGCACCTGTTTCATACTTCCGTAGCGGGAAGCCATCCCCGCCGCCAATATCACCAAAGTTGGTTTACGCATAAATTGCTTTCAAAATGCGGGACGAAATTAAAGTAAATTCGTCAAGGAGCTAATGCAATATTAATATGGAAGGAATTCATCTTTCAACTATTACAACAGATAAAATCGCCTGGCCGGTATTGGAAGAAAGGGACATCGAAGCGGATATGTTACGCCTGGACAAGATCCACCCGTTTGTTTCCGGTAACAAATGGTTCAAACTCCGGTATTACCTTGAAGAAGCCAGACAGCAAAACAAAAAAAGAATTGTGACATTTGGCGGGGCCTGGTCCAATCATATTATCGCTACCGCTGCTGCCTGCCAACTTCAGGGCATCGCCTGTACGGGTATCATCCGTGGCGAAAGACCATCCGTACTTTCCGCTGCTTTACAGCAGGCGGGTGAATTGGGAATGGAATTCATCTTTGTCAGCAGGGAAGATTATACTGCGGGCAGCATCCCGGATGAACTGAAAGCTGAAGACAACTATCTCATTCGGGCCGGAGGGTATGGCGAGCCGGGTGCAAGGGGCGCCTCAGAAATATTGGATTATTGTGATAAAGAAAAATACACCCATATCTGCTGTGCCGTTGGCACCGGCACCATGCTGGCAGGACTGGCGGATGCTGCCCTGCCCAACCAGCAAGTGACCGGCATCAGTGTACTCAAAAATAATTTTCAGCCGGAGGACGATGTAAAAAAGCTATCCCAAAAGGAACATAATAATTTCCGCATTATCCACGACTATCATTTTGGCGGCTATGCCAAATATGATGAACCGCTTATCCGTTTTATGAATGAATTCTTCAGGCAAACAGCCATCCCTGCTGATTTTGTTTACACCGGGAAACTCTGTTTTGCTGTTATGGACCTGGCCAAAAAAAAATTCTTCCCCGCCTGCAGCCGCATCCTGCTTATCCACAGTGGCGGGTTAACAGGCAATCTTTCATTGAAAAAGGGACTGTTAATTTTTTAGATTTCCTGCAGGCCTGGCATATCTTTGTTACGACTGATAAAAGAATCCAATACTTTCTGCGTTTGGGGAGCAGGAAATGTGCTAACAGAAAGAACTACAATAACAAATGAAAAAACTGGCCCTGCTCACTTTACTGTTTGTCCTTGCCACTGCCGGAAAGAATTTCGCACAAGACACCCTTCCCAAATTTTCGCTGATCAACGCAGGCAATAACCGGATCATTATCGGCTGGGTCAATAAATTTGAGAACGTAAAACAGATCAGCATCCAGCGTTCCTACGACAGCCTGACCGGTTATAAATCCATACTTACGGTGGCGGACCCCACTACACCGCAAAACGGTTTCCTGGATGCCAAAGCGCCGAATGATCATATGTTCTACCGTATTTACATCATGCTGGAAAAAGGCATGTACCTTTTCAGTGCAGCAAAGAGACCAGTGAAGGATACCCTGCGGATCGCCAGAACATTACCGGTTGACGGAGGCAATAAGATCCCGGTTGACGGGAGTAATAAAATTCCGGTTGACGGAAATAAAAACAAACCGGTCGTACTGGATTCTGCAGAAAGAGCGAGGCCGTTTGTAATTCAGCTCAACGGTTTTCCGGGAACAGATCCGGTAGCGGTGCCCAATCCTGTTGTCACTAAAAACAAGACCAATGCTTTTGTGCCTTCCTTGTACGTTTATACCTGCAGGGATGGATATGTGTGTATCCGGCTGCCTGAGGATGAAAAGCCAAAGAAATATTCCATCAAATTTTTTGAGGAGGATGTCCTGCTTTTTGAATTAAAAGAGATCAAAGAGAAGGAATTCAAGATCGATAAATCCAATTTTTATCATGCCGGCTGGTTCCGGTTTGAGCTGTATGAGGAGGATAAACTCATAGAGAAACACAAATTCCAGCTGGAGAAGGATTTTTGAGCCAATTGGCAACTGGCAATAAGCAATTGACAAAATGAAAGTCCGGAATTGCATATTGTCTATTGTCTATTGTCTATTGCCTATTGCCCATTGTCTATTGCTCATTGCCTGTTATCAGTAGTTCCGCATTAAACACTACTTCGAAATTCCGTTTCAGTTTTTCCTTCACTTCTTCCATCTTCATTTTCCTCCCCAGTTCTTTTTCAAGCGAAGTCACCTGTTTATTACTTATACCGCAGGGGATGATATGATCAAAATAAGACAGGTCGGTATTGACATTAAAAGCAAAACCATGCATGGTGACCCAGCGGCTGCAGCGTACCCCGATTGCACAGATCTTTCTTTCCCTTCCGGGCACCCCCGGCTGTATCCATACGCCGGTCTCTCCTGCTGAACGATCGCTGCTGATCCCGTATTGAGCCAATGTCAGGATCATCACTTCTTCCAGTCGTCGCAGGTATTTGCCAATATCGGTATCAAATTTTTCCAGGTCAAGGATCGGGTAACCCACCACCTGGCCGGCGCCATGAAAAGTGATATCCCCGCCCCGGTTGGTATGAAAGAACTGGATATTTCGTTCTTTCAGTTCCTCATCCCCCAGCAAAACATTTTCCTTATTGCCGCTTTTGCCCAGTGTGTATACTGGCGGATGCTCAACGAAGAGAAGATAATGGTGAGTAGTAAGTGGGGAGTGGGAAACCTCTTGCGTATTGACGATTGCCTCTGACATCTGGTTTCTGACTTCCGACTTCTTCCTTACATTTTCTTGCAACAATTCTTCCTGGTAGTCCCACGCAGCCTGGTAATCCATCAACCCCAGGTCCCTGAATATGATTGGCTGTTTTTCCATGACTGAAGGGCAAATTTACCAACAAAACCTCATCCTTTGTGATTCACCATGACTACGCCGTACACAGTACCTTTGCGCCCATGCAGGAAGATCTATCCACCAACGGCATTGAATTACCTGGCAGTAACGATGAACTCTACGAACGGTTCAGCATTGTTATTGACAAGGGCCAGGAACCGCTGCGAATTGACAAATTCCTGATGCAGCGGCTGGAAGGCGCCACCCGCAACAAACTGCAGCAGGCCATCAATACCGGTATGGTATTGGTGAACGGGAAAGAGATTCGGCCCAACTATAAAGTAAAACCGCTTGATTCTGTCATCATTTATTCTGATATGAGCCCCGATGAAACTGCTGTGGCGGCGGAGCAGATGGAACTGAACATTGTGCATGAAGATGCGGACCTGATGATCATCAGCAAACCCGCCGGAATGGTGGTGCACCCGGGAAGCGGTAATTATTCGGGCACTTTACTCAATGGAATAGCGTGGCATCTGCAGCAACAAAACCCCACCATCTCTGAAGACCTGCTGCCCCGTTTCGGTCTTGTACACCGTATTGATAAAAATACAAGCGGCCTGTTAGTGCTGGCCAAAACAGATGTGGCCATGCGCCAGCTGGCCAAACAATTCTATGATCATACGGTAAAGAGACAATACGTTGCACTGGTTTGGGGGGATATGGAGCAGGACAGCGGGACGATCATCGCCCATGTGGGCCGCCATCAGCGGTTCCGTAAATTATTTGAAGCCTACCCGGAAGGAGACCATGGCAAAGAAGCCATTACCCATTACCGTGTGCTGGAAAGATTTGGTTATGTAACGCTGGTGCAATGTATACTGGAAACCGGCCGCACCCACCAGATACGGGTGCACATGAAGCATATTGGCCACCCGCTCTTCAGCGATGATTTTTACGGGGGAGATAAAATTGTAAAAGGAACGGTTTTTACAAAATACAAACAGTTTGTAGAAAATTGTTTTCAAATCTGCCCGAGACAGGCCCTGCATGCAAAGACGCTGGGTTTTATTCATCCTTCCACTGGCAAGGAGATCCTCTTTGAAACGGAATTGCCGGATGACATGAGCCGGCTGATCGAAAAATGGAGAAAGTATGTAAGTCAACGATCCAACCTCTGACCTCTGACCTCTGACCTCTGACTTCCGACCTCCGGCCTCACTCATTAAATC
>JANNUI010000170.1:0-1526 GCA_031395125.1 Chitinophagaceae bacterium
GTTTGCAAGGCAAATTTTATATACCAGTCCTGCAAAGCTCTCAGTTCTCCCAAATCATAGGATGGCGCATCTAATGTGTACCAGAAAATATGCCCCAGACCGGTGCCATCCGGTCCTAATGTGGGAACTACTCCCGGCGGTAACAGACGCTGGGCATAATTAAGCCGTTCCAATACTCTTGTACGGGCCCAGTAAATGTCAACATCATCTTCAAAAATTACAATCACAAAACTCATCCCGAACATAGAATTGGCCCGGATATTTTTTATTTTAGGGATACCCTGCAGATTGCTTACTAACGGGTAGGTTACCTGGTCTTCCATGATCTGCGGGCTTCTGCCCATCCACTCCGTAAATATGATAACCTGGTTTTCAGACAGGTCAGGTATGGCATCTACCTTAGTGTTGTTTACTGAATAAATACCATAGGCTGTTACTGCCGCTGCTATCAGCAGAACAACCATGCGGTTCTTTAAAGCCCATTTAATAGAATTGCTGATCATACTATTAATTTAAACTGGAAGCGATCAATTCTGTTTGAAACATGCTTTATGGTATTGAAGGTAAGAACTTCTCCTGTACCTGTCATTTGTACATCCTTATATTGATTTTGATTATCCATTACGTTTTAAAAGTTTTAAAGATTTTGCTGCCTGTATTATGATAACGGAAGAAACAGATGCGGAAACAATGATTATCCATTCGTTCAGTGTCATGGGTATTACATTTAATGCCTGCCGTACAAAGGGTATTTGAATGGCTCCTATCAAAATGGCAACGCTTCCTATTACTGAATACCAGACATATTTATTTTTAATAACCTCGTTATTGAAGAATGGTCCGCTACCCATATTAAATACATGCAAAAGCTGGCAAAAAATAAGGGTAAAGAACAGGATGTTATTACACATGGCAGCATCCCAGGGTTCACCATTATGATATGCATAATGATTGACAAGCACAGCACTTGTGCTTGCTAATCCAATAACTATTGCATAAAAGAAAATAAGTTCCCACCGGTTTTTATTAATAATAGGTTCGGATGACTTGCGTGGTGGCTGCTTCATAATATCAACTCCCCCTTTGATAACACCTAAAGCCAGTGCTGGCAACATATCTGTAATAAGATTTATAAATAGTATTTGCAAGGGCAACAACTGGAAGTGTAGATTCATAACTGCCACAACTGCTATTACCAGCAATTCACTGAGATTACAGGAAAGAAGAAAGGTTACAAACTTTTTAATGTTCTCAAAAATGATACGCCCCTGCTTGATGGCTACCACAATAGATGAAAAGGAATCATCTTTCAATACCATATCTGAAACTTCCTGGGCTACTTGTGTCCCCCGAAGACCCATTGCAATACCAATATCAGATTTCTTAATGGCCGGTGCATCATTTACACCATCACCCGTCATCCCCACCACATATCCTTTTTCCTGGAAAACTTTTACCAGGTCAAGCTTATGCTTTGTAATGATGGTCTTATTACCAATGGAAATCCAAATTCCTGCGCAACCTCT
>JANNUI010000188.1:0-5682 GCA_031395125.1 Chitinophagaceae bacterium
GCTGGAACTGCAGCAACAGACCGGGCAATCCTTTTTATACGAATCGGCAGCCTGTGCTTCTATTCCTGTCATCCGTAACCTGGAAGAGTATTATGACAATGACCTGCTGCATTCCATCAAGGCCATCGTAAATGGTTCCACCAATTTTATACTCACCAAAATATTTGAAGAAGGACTGGACTTCAGGCAGGCCTTAGTGCTGGCGCAGCAGTTGGGTTTTGCCGAAAGCGATCCGGTGCTGGATGTGGAAGGGTTTGATGCGGTGAACAAATGGACTTTCCTGCTAACCCATGCATATGGTATAGTGACCACGCCGGAAAATATCCTCTTCAACGGTATCCAGAACATTCATGCAGGTGATGCGGAGGTAGCTGCTGCCAGAAAACAGGAAATAAAATTGGTGGCGCAGGCGCAGAAACTCAGAGATAATAAAGTAGCTGCTTTCATGCTGCCACAATTTGTTAAACAGGATGACCCTCTTTATTTTGTAAAGAATGAATACAATGGCGTGGTGATCGAAAGCAGTTTTGCTGATAAACAATTTTTCTATGGCAAGGGCGCGGGCAGTTTTCCCACCGCATCGGCCGTGCTGAGTGATATATCGGCCCTGCGCTATGGCTATAAATATGAATACAAGAAACTTTATCACCATCCCCCGCATGAACTGACGGATGACCTGTTCCTGAAAGTATATGTGAGCTTTGATGACCTGTCGCAAATTCCCCGTGAACGCTTTGAATGGATCGAGGAATGGCATGCACAGGAAGACCGGAAATATTTAGTAGGAGTCATTGCATTTGCCGAACTAAAACAAAACAACTGGTGGAAAGAGAATGGCACATCCCTGATCCTGTTACCTGAGCCCGTCATTGAAGAAACGGCCACCCGTAAACTGAAGAAAAGAAGTTTGGAGCTGGCGGGTGTGTTATAAAAAACGGGTAGTGCCTCAGTTTAATAACCGAACACACCGGGTCTTGTCATTCCGATACTTCGTTCCTCAGTACAGGCTGCGGAGGAATCTGAGAGACTAGTGCAATAAGTAATTTCATGCCTTTAAGATGCCTTCCCTCCTTCGTCGGGACAGGCCAGGCCCCGGCATGACAAGACCCTAAGAATTTGTTGATTCATTTTAATTGCAAACAGCGACATTACAAAAACTGTTGTACTTGTTATTTTGGTTTAACAGGCCTGCTGGGGCAGGCCTGTTTGTCAAGAAGGTTGTCTAATAGGGTAACCACAAATAAGAAAGCCAAACATTACTGTTTGACTTTCTTGTCGGGAAGACAGGATTCGAACCTGCGACCACCTGGTCCCAAACCAGGTACGCTACCGGACTGCGCTACTTCCCGCCCTGGCCATCATCGCGTTAATGAAGATGGAAATTCCCTCCCCGGGAATCGGGGTGCAAATATACAGGCTTAACTCCTAAAAGCAGTTTATTTTAAAGATTTAATCACAACGCATCCACTTTCGCCTGCAATGATTCCACATGCTTTGATGAGAGTGTTTTCAGCTCATCCACCATCTGCTGTGCTTTTGTCTTTTTTTTCTGGCCTATGTACAGAAGAGCGAGATAATACCTTGCGTTTTCATTTTTGGCATTCAGGGAAATTGCCTTACCCAGCTTTTCTTCTGCCTCGGTAAACGATTGTGTTTTGTACAGGCTATAACCCAGTTCCACATAAGCGGCTGTGTAAGTGGGTTCTTTTTCGATCGCTGTCCTCAGGTAGGGAATGGCTTCATTATACTTACTCTGACTGTTCAGGCAATAGCCCATACCAAAACAGGCTTTCCGTTCAGTTGGATTAAGCGATAATGTTTTTTTGTACCAGTTCATGGCTTCATTCATGTCTTTCTTGTTATCCCGGTACACTTCGGCAATACCATTGGTGGGGATGTGGCTTTTGGGATCGACCTCCGCCGCTTTCTTAAAATGACCGATGGCCTCCTCATCCTGTTTCAGCCTGGAGCAGGCATAACCCAGTTCGAGGTAAGTGCTGCTGTAGTCGGTTTTGAATTCCAGTGATTTGTTCAAAGCCAGTTTGGCATTGTTGTATTCTTTTGTGGCATTATATGAGAAGCCCTTCCGGTACCAGTAGAGGTAATCAGTTATGGTGGTTTTGGAGGCTTCCTCATATTTCCTGAACTTTTCCAATGCACCGCTATAATCCTCCTTCCCATAAAAGATATATCCCAATTGCTTAAGGGCCCCTGTATAATCAGGTTTCAGTTCAAGGCATTTATTATACATACTGATGGCAGAATCGGTTTGGTCCTGTTTGTCAAAAGCATAACCCAGTTCAAAATATACTTTGGGTACGGCGGGCCAACCCACCCTTGCTCTGCGCAATGTGCTGATGGCATTATTGTATTCTTTCAGATCGTTGTAGCACCAGCCCATCTCATACAGGGCAGCTGTATAATCAGGCTTTACTGAAAGTGCCTTTTTGAATTTCTCTAATGCTTCAGCAGTTTTCTTTTGTTCTTTGAGCTTAAGGCCCTCTTCATACAGGGCAGTAAGATCCTGGGCACCTGCTATATATGAAACCAGCACACAAAAGACAGCAATAGCGGCAAGACGGTATTGTATCATGCTGCTAAGATACAAATGGCATAAAGAAGGATGCATACCCATATCCCGGTATTCCTTAAGGATATGCTGAAAAAGGTTCCGGCAGGGTTCTTCTTAAAAATCTTACCTTGATAACTTAAAATTCAGCATGAGATTCGTCCTTCCTGCCCTGCTCAGCATCCTGTGCTGTAACCAGCTTACAGCCCAGCAAAATGATATTCCTGCTGACTGGTCTTTATACACCGATACAGCCTATCATTTCTCGGTCAGGTACCCGGCTAACTGGGAGTTTAAGCTGAAGAATACCAGTACCCGGTTTTTTGTCACCAGTTACAAAGAAAATGAGGAGGACAAGTTCCGGGAGAATTTCAATTGCATGGTACGGGTGATAGATGATAAAGGGTTTACCATCAAAATGGCAGAAGATGCCATCAAGAAATCGCTGAGTGAGAAACTACAGAACTACCAACTGATCCGGTCTGAATACCTGACCTGGAACAACAGCGAAACCCTGGAACTGGAATATACCTGCAGCCAGTCAGCCAACGACATTACCTATTCTATTCATATGCTGCAGCGTATGGGGGTGGTGAAAGGCACATTGTTTACACTCACTTACACTGCTGAACAAAAAAGTTACAGCAAGTATATTGATACGGTGAAGAAAGTATTACAATCGTTAAAAGTAAAGTGATAACGGGCCGGTACTATTGCCCATCACACTCAGCTGTGTTGAGTGGAACAAGGTTAATGTTAATGTCAGCGACTCCGCTGTCGGTACGGGTAATACCCGGGCCGCTCATAGTCATAGCTACCCGCCACACAATCTTCGGAGAATCAGTATCGGATCTTTCTATTGTGTAAGTACCACTTCCTCCAACGGTTATTATTCCCTGGGTCGAGCTGTAACTGGCCGTGCCCGCAGTGTCAGAAGAAGGAACAAACTTAAACGGGATTATCATTGACGGATAGGTCCCGATGATAGTAAAAGGTTTTTCCAGACCGCATATCACTCCGGAGTAAACCACGTCTGCAGTCTGCCCAGTAGCCTTGTATGTGCGGCAATATAATTTGATCGCCTTCTTTACCTCTTCATCGTAGTTCGTTTGGGCTGTCTCTTTTGCTGCGCTTTCCTTTTTTTGGGCTTTTGAAAGTTCACCGTTAGCAAAGGCTTGAATGATAAAGACCCCGTCATCGTAAGCAATTTTTTTATTCCCGGGACATTGAGGGTTATTTCCACATGTCTTAAGATCAGCCAGGTATTTAAGATTTTCTTTCGCTAACTGATCCTTTTTGGCCTGCTCGATATTTGTTATTTCCGCCTCCAGTATTCTTGCAGCTTCCGCCCTGGCCCGGAGCAGGGCCTGGTATGCAGCAAGTTCGGCCGCTTTGAATTTTGGATTATTGCAACCGTCAATTTTATTACCAGGATATGTTTCGTTCAGCTTTTCATTCTTAATACCTGAATCCTGGCCATAGGAAATATTAAAAACCGAAGTAAGAAGCAGCAATATTAATAAGGTATATTTCATTTTGTATATTTCCCGTAACTGAAGATGTCAATAATTAAAGCTACACTAAAATTTGAGAGTAACATTATAATATAACAACATCAAACAGACCCCTCCTATCTTCGGGATGACAAACAACGACTGAGTGATAATACGTTCCCCACTCCCATCACCATTCACCATTCACTTTCTTACCTTTGCCTCATGCTTACCATTTCACAAAGGGGAAAACAGATGCCGCCTTCGCCGATCCGGAAATTAGTTCCTTATGCAGAGGCCGCCAAGAAGAAAGGTATTAAAGTGTATCACCTGAATATCGGTCAGCCGGATATAGAAACACCGCCGGCTATACTCGATGCGGTGCGCCATGCCGACATCAAGGTGCTGGAGTACAGTCACAGCGCCGGCAATGAAAGTTATCGCCGCAAGCTGGTGCAGTATTATAAATCTGTTGGGATTGAAGTTGACCATAACCAAATCCTCATTACCACCGGTGGAAGCGAAGCCATCATGTTCGGTTTTTTCACCTGCCTGAACCCCGGTGATGAGGTCATAATTCCCGAACCTTTTTATGCCAACTACAACGGTTTTGCCTGTGCTGCAGGGGTGAATGTGGTGCCGATCACTTCCCGTATCGAAACCGGTTTTGCCCTGCCCCCGATTGCTGATTTTGAAAAAGTCATCACCCCCAAAACAAAAGCCATCATCATCTGCAGCCCCAACAACCCCACCGGCTACCTTTACAGCCGGGAAGAGATGGAAGCGCTCAAAGAGATCTGCATCAAATACAACCTGTACCTCTTCAGCGATGAAGCCTACCGGGAGTTCTGCTATCCCCCGGAAGGCGGACGCGGCGATGGAGAATATGTAAGTGCCATGCACCTGAAAGGTTTAGAAGAACATGTAGTGCTGATGGATACCATCAGTAAGAGATACAGCGCCTGCGGGGCCCGGCTTGGTGCCTTTGTCACTAAAAACAAAGCCGTGTACGATGCAGCGATGAAATTTGCACAGGCAAGGCTCAGTCCTCCCGGCCTGGCGCAGATAATGGGGGAAGCAGCTGTGGACTTACCCGCTTCTTATTTTGATGCGCCGAAAGCTGAATATTTATCAAGAAGAAACCTGTTGGTGAGCCGGCTGAATGCGATGCCCGGTGTGTACTGCCCCAATCCCGGCGGCGCTTTCTATGCCATTGCAAGATTGCCGATCGATGACTGCGATAAATTCTGCCAGTGGCTGCTGGAAGAATTCTCTCATAACAGCCAAACAGTGATGCTGGCCCCCGCCACCGGTTTTTATGGCACAGCAGGTTTGGGCAAAAATGAAGTACGACTGGCGTATGTACTGAATCTTGATTCGCTGAACAAAGCAATGGACTGCTTAGAAAATGCATTGGAAGTATACCCGGGCAGAATAGCCACAGAAAAAATAGCTGCTGCCGCAGCGAAATGATCTTTGCTCACAGATTGATACGGATTTGCTGCTTACCCAGCTTTTTTGTTTTGGCCACTAATTACACGAATAACACTAATAAATACAACTGAATACAATTGGATTGCCTGCGGTAAAACATTTTCTTATTCGTGGCATTAGTGTAAT
>JANNUI010000223.1:0-1713 GCA_031395125.1 Chitinophagaceae bacterium
TTCGCTGTCCAGCTCTTCCCAGTTGTATTGGGCGGCAAGTGGCTGCAAGAATAGCAGGAAACCGGCTACGGATAAGACTTTCAGGCAGATAGAACTAACTTTATATGACATTGTTGCACCCCATAATCCGCCGCAGCAGAAATGAACGATTTTTGATGATAGCATAGAGCTTGTAGTTATTTTGAAAACAGCTGATGAAACAGAAAATAAATTTACTTAACTAATAAAATAAGTCCCCCTTTAGGGGGCACGGGGGTATGAACTTAGGAAACTTCACAATAAAAGCCGCTGAAGCCTTTCAGTCAGCCCAGCAAATCGCCTTTAATGCCAAAAGCCCGAACATTGAGACGGAGCATATCCTGAAGGCGTTGCTCGATCAGGAGGATTCGCCGGTGGGGTATTTGCTGAAAAAAAATAATGTAACGGTCAACCTGGTGGACAGCAAGCTGGATGAACTCATCCGCAAGCTACCCATATCTTCCGGCGAAGCCGCACAACAGATCAGCCGGGAGGCCAATAATGTTGTACTAAGGGCAGGTGCTGTGCTCAAACAGTTCAAAGATGAGTTTGTGACGCCAGAGCATTTGCTGCTCGCCCTTGTACAGGGTAATGACAGTACCGGTAAATTGCTCAAAGACGCAGGTCTTACTGAAAAAGGACTGCTGGCAGCTATTAAAGAATTAAGAAAAGGCGAAACGGTTACTTCACAAACACAATCACAGGAATACAATGCGCTGAACAAGTATGCCAAAAACCTGAATGAACTGGCCCGCCAGGGTAAACTGGACCCGGTGATCGGCCGTGATGAAGAGATAAGGAGAACATTACACATTCTTTCCCGCAGGACCAAGAACAACCCGATACTGGTGGGTGAACCCGGCGTGGGTAAAACAGCCATTGCCGAAGGCATTGCACACCGGATCGTAAACGGCGATGTGCCGGAGAACCTGAAGTCAAAGATCATTTATGCACTGGACATGGGACTGCTGATCGCAGGCGCCAAGTACAAAGGTGAATTTGAAGAAAGACTGAAAGCAGTGGTAAAAGAGGTGAGCGGTAGCGACGGGGAAATAATACTGTTCATAGATGAGATACATACCCTGGTGGGCGCCGGCGGCGGCGAAGGTGCGATGGATGCTGCCAATATTCTGAAACCTGCTTTGGCAAAAGGAGACCTGAGAGCAGTAGGCGCCACTACATTAAATGAATACCAGAAATTCTTTGAGAAAGACAAAGCCCTGGAACGCCGATTCCAGAGAGTGATGATCGATGAACCGAATATAGAAGATGCCATATCCATCCTCCGCGGGCTCAAAGACCGCTATGAAACACACCACCATGTACGGATAAAAGATGAAGCCATCATTGCAGCGGTGGAACTGAGCAGCCGTTACATCACCGACCGTTTCCTTCCTGATAAGGCCATTGACCTGATGGATGAAAGCGCTGCTAAGCTGAGACTGGAAATGAACAGCATGCCCGAAGAACTGGATACACTGGAAAGACAAATACGGCAACTTGAGATAGAACGGGAAGCGATTAAACGGGAAAATGATGAAACCAAACTCCACGAACTGAATACGGAGATCGCCAACCTTTCTGTGGAAAGAGATACATACAAAGCAAAGTGGAAAGAAGAAAAGGAAGTGGTTGAGAAAATACAAAATGGAAAAGCGGAGATCGAAAATTTAAAGCAACAGGCCGAAAGACTGG
>JANNUI010000226.1:0-1901 GCA_031395125.1 Chitinophagaceae bacterium
AAAACAAACTTCAGCAAAGCCTTAGTTTACAACGAAGCGAGTTGTTCAGCAATTTCATCAATACCCAGACCACCGAAAGAATACGGTTGGCCCGCGACATTCACGACCATGTCGGCACCTTGCTCTCTGCCGCCAAACTTAAACTCTCGGACATGGAAGAAAATACGGAGGGTGTAAACAATGAAACCCTTTCTTCATCGCTGTTGATGCTGGACCAGGCGGCAAAATCGCTGCGCAATATTTCACATAACCTGATGCCCGCATCCCTTTCCCGACTGGGGCTGGTGCAAACCCTGGAGCATTTCTTCGCCCAACTCAACGAAGTATCGTCAATAAAAATAAACTTTGGCGCTTTTCATTTCGACCGAAGGCTGGACGAAACCCTGGAGATTAATCTTTACCCAATGGTACTGGAGTTGACCAACAATGCTATCAAGCACTCCAGGGCCAGCAACCTCAATGTACAGTTAATCAAGTTCCCGGAAAAAGTGAACATTACCGTTGAGGATGATGGCTCCGGCTTCGATTACCAAACGGCCCGGAGAAATAATTCCGGTATTGGCCTTTGGGGTATTGAATCGAGGGTAGAGTTCTTAAAAGCATCGTTTAGTATTGATTCTGTTTTAGGGCGCGGCACGCTGGCTGTCATTGACGTGCCCCTCGGCTGATACCGGGTAATTGGTATGGCCGGTTAACTTTTCAATGTTGAAATTGCAGGTACTATGCCCATTAAACTTCTTCTGGCGGATGATCATCATCTTTTTTTAGACGGGTTGATTTCCTTGCTGAAAAGGGAACGGGATTTCATCATAGAAGACACCACCGGCAACGGCACCGAAGCGTTGAATCTGGCCCTAAGAAAAGACTATGATGTTTGCCTGCTCGATATCAGCATGCCGGGCATGGATGGTATAGAAGTATGCAAAAAAATCAAGGAGGCAAAGCCAAACCAAAAAATCATCATGCTCACCACGTACGATGACAGCGGCATAATAATGCAGATGATCCACACCGGGGTGAGCGGCTACCTGCTGAAAAACTGTACGAAACGCCAATTGGTGGATGCCATCCGAACGGTGGCTTCGGGCAAACTGTATTTTACAGAAGAAGTGCACCGCGCCGTTATGTCCAAGCATGCCTTGATAGTAAAGCAACAGCAAGAACCCAAAGAGCAGCCCATGCTCACGCCCCGCGAAACAGAGGTTGTTCAGTTGCTCGCCAAAGAATACACTAACGAGAAAATTGCGACCGCCCTAAAAATAAGTTACCGCACGGTAGAAACCCACCGGAAAAACATGATGCAGAAAACCAGCGCACACAACCTGGCGGGACTCCTGAAGTTTGCTTATAGCCGAGGTATCATCAAGTAGGTTTTCCCTTCTTTCCTGAATCCCATATACCAAATACTTGGTATGCCAAATGCCATGTTTTTGGTATTGCCACACATTTTTAGGACGGTAGTTTTATGGTTAATTTCTAAAAGAGAATGCTATGAAAAACACAACCAAGTTTTCGCGTGCACCGATTGCCTTGATGGCAGTAGTTGCCTTCACCAATCTCCTATGGGTGGGTTGCAGTGAAGTTCCAATACAGCCACGTGAACCCCAGGAGGGTTCTATTGCTCCCGTCGGCTCTCTCAGCAATGGTTCCACAGCGATAACGTTGGCGTTGACTGGCAAAATCGTTTACACCAACGGTGGCAACCTTTTTTCCATTAACCTATCCTCTGGCACCGTGACGCAACTAACGTCCACGAAAGGAGAGTCTGAAGTCAATCCCGAATACTCTGCCGATGGCAGCAAGATTGCCTTTCAAAGCTCAGGAATTTGGACGATGAATGCAGACGGGACTGGCAGTACAAAGCTAACCACCTCCCCGGGTGTTCCGGCGTGGTCTCCCGA
>JANNUI010000258.1:0-2448 GCA_031395125.1 Chitinophagaceae bacterium
AGTAAAGGGCCTTCCTGTTCTGTATTGGTCCCGGTTATTTTCACTCTTGTTTTTTCGGCACTCACCCCCATCAGTTTTGTGATAGGATGATGCGGGAGGTTAAAAGTGAATAAGGACGGGACCGGCCCCTCTATGGTGTGCCCTGTTTGGTTCAGCCAGTCAAACATAGCTGATTTGGGATAACCCCCGCTGGCAATACAGACGAAATCTGAAGTCAGATCCCGGAGGTCTGATAGTTCAATTTTGAAACGATTATTTTCATACTTCAGACCTCTGACCTCCGACTTCATCATCACTTCAACTCCATATTTATTTGCTTCACTGAACAGGCAGTCAATAATAGTCTGCGAATCATCTGAAACCGGAAACATCCTGCCGTCATCCCCGGTTTTCAGCTTCACCCCTCTCTCCTCAAACCACTTTACCGTATCGGTCGTAAAGAACCGGTGAAAGGCCTTCTTTACAAAATTGCCGCCTCTTGGATAGCAGCGGCTCATTTCATTAATATCAAAGCATGCATGGGTCACATTGCATCGTCCGCCTCCGCTCACTTTCACTTTGGATAATAACTTACCTGTTTTTTCAACAAGGATCACTTTCAGTGCGGGGTTCATCCTGGCGGCGTTTACCGCACAAAAAAAACCGGCTGCACCGCCACCGATCACTACTAATATTTTGGGAGAAGACATGTAACAAAAATACTACTACGCTCTGAGCTACGCAGCACGCAGTAAACCCCTCAGGTGAGGTCCGCCCGTGCCGGTACGGCCGGAGGCTGAACTATTTTAGAAGAAGTGAACAATTCGGGATTGGCTTCCTCTGCCTTTTCTATGATGCTGTAATCAGAAAGAATAGCTGCCTTTCCTTTTCTCACACACACATTATGCTCAAAATGTACAGAAGGTTTTCCGTCTTTTGTTCTTACGGTCCATCCGTCATCTTCTGTGTAAACATCTTTTTTACCCAGGTTGATCATAGGCTCGATCGCCAGTACCAGGCCCTCTTTCAGCTTGGGGCCGCTGCCTCTTTTGCCATAGTTAGGCACTTGCGGGTCCTCATGCAGGCTTTGGCCCAGGCCATGCCCCACCAGTTCCCTCACCACGCTGTAACCGTGTTTTCTTTCTGTATACTCCTGAATGGCCCAGGCAATATCCCCAATCCGGTTCCCGGCGATGGCCTTCTCAATTCCCTTGTATAAGGATTCCTTCGTCACGCTCATCAGCTTTATTACTTCATCACCGGGATCGCCGATGGCAAATGTATAGGCATGGTCGCCGTGCCAGCCGTTCAATATCACACCAATATCTATTGACACAATATCCCCTTCCCTTAATTCATTATTGCCGGGGAACCCATGCACCACCACATCATTTACTGAAATACAGGAATTGTACGGATAGCCTCTGTAGTTCAGAAAGGAAGGAATGGCATGATGGTCCCTTATGATCTCACTTACTTTCAGATCAACAGAGAGTGTGGTGATCCCGGGACGCAGCAATTTGGCAATCTCAGACAAGGTCTTGCTCACCAGCAAAGCGCTTTGGCGAATCAGTTCCACCTGCTCATCTGTCTTGTAAATTATCATGATAAAACAGCAAAATTAATCCTTAAGATGTAATAAGGAGAGAGGTTAGCCTTAAAGAGGCAAAATTTTGCGTCTTTACATCTGTACGGCTGATGTGGTTTGCCTGCCCTGGATGCGGCCGCTTTTCATCAGTCCGTCATACTGCCGCATCAGCAACTGTGTTTCTATCTGCTGCAGTGTATCCAGGATAACACCCACCATGATGAGCAGCGATGTGCCCCCGAAGAAAGTGGAGAATCCCTGGGTAACACCCAGCTTTGCTGCAATACCCGGAAGGATGCCCACAAAAGCGAGTAACACAGCGCCAGGCAATGTAATTCGGTCCATGATGGTTCCGATATAATCTGCTGTTGGCTGACCGGGTTTCACCCCGGGGATAAACCCGTTATTCTGTTTGAGGTTATCTGCGATCTGCTTGGGATTAAATATCAAAGCCGTGTACAGGAAAGTAAACCCGATCACTACCATAGAGTAAATAACCATGTACCAGAAATTACTCGGGTCCGTCAATGCCTGTAATACACCGGTGGGGTTATAGCTGGCGAAAATGGTCGGGATAAAGATGATGGCCTGCGCAAAGATGATCGGCATTACACCGGCGCTGTTCACCTTCAGCGGCAGGAACTGCCTGGCTCCGCCACCACCAAACTGCCTGTTGCCAACGATCTGTTTGGCATAGTTGACCGGCACCTTTCGTACCCCCTGAATCAGCAGGATAGTACCCATGATGATGGCGATCAGAATGGCGATCTCAATTATGAAAACGAGTATTTGCCCGTTCCGGACGGATTTGGCGCTTAATTCCTCAATGAAGGACTGGGGCAACCGGGCCAGGATACCGATCATGATGATCAATGAAGTAC
>JANNUI010000363.1:0-5766 GCA_031395125.1 Chitinophagaceae bacterium
CAGAAAAGATTAGATGCATGGCCCGGACAATATCTTTTTCAAAAATCACTTCTCTATGCAGCAAAAGGTGAACTGGAAAAAGTTGACACAGCATTTAGTAATAACATTCAAGTTCTATTGAATTCAAACCGCAACAAGATATTGAAAGATGTACTGGTTCGTATTGAAAAAGGAGTCGACAACGGAATTAATGATTATAATTCACTAAACAATTCCAATCTCTTTGATGTTTACCGGAATGACCCCGATTTCAAAAGAATTTTAGAGAAAGCCAAAAAAAATCATGATGTCAATGTTCTGAAGTATAGAAATATAGTGATGCCGGAATGACACTTTCATATAAACTTCCATTTTGTGATATTTCTGTTTAATGTAAAGTTGTTTATCTTTCGATAAGCAATACAAAAATTTATGTCTCAAACCCGCCAGCTGGCCGCCATCATGTTCACCGACATTGTCGGGTACACGGCTATGATGCAGCAAAACGAAGAGAAAGCTGTGGTGGTTATCAAACATTATAACAGCACACTCGAAAAATGGGTAACACATTTTAATGGCCAGGTATTAAATTATTATGGCGATGGAAGCCTTTGTATTTTTTCCAGCACCACCGACGCAGTTAATTGTTCCTTAGCCGTTCAAAAAGAATTGAGAACTGAACCTGTTGTGCCGCTTCGCATCGGCTTACATATTGGCGAAGTTTTTTTTGAAAATGAAAAAGCTTTAGGTGATGGAGTAAATGTTGCTTCCAGAGTTCAATCACTTGGGCAAGAAAATACGATTCTTATTTCTGAAGAAGTTCATAATAAAATAAAGAATAATAATTCCATCACTACTAAATCACTGGGGCAATTTGATTTTAAGAATGTGGGTAAGCCAATGGAAGTGTTTGCACTGACCAATGAAGGACTGTTTGTACCGCAGCGGAAAAAGATGGAAGGAAAACTCAAGAAGAAAAATGTTCAGAAGCGAAATATCATTGCAGCTCTTTCATTAATCATAATAGTTGTAGCCGCTTTTTTTATTTATAAAAATTTCCTGACTAAAAATGATTCAGCTTCCGACAAATCAATTGCAGTACTTCCTTTTGTTGATATGAGTGCCGCCAAAGACCAGGAATATTTCTCTGATGGATTGAGTGAAGAACTACTGAACCTATTAGCAAAGCTCCCAGAGCTAAAAGTGATTGGCCGTACTTCTTCTTTCTCTTTCAAGGGAAAGAATGTAGACTTGCGAAGCATAGCTCAAAAACTTGGTGTTGCACATATACTGGAAGGCAGCGTACGTAAAGATGGAAATCAGATTCGTGTAACAGCCCAATTAATAAGAGCAACTGACGGTACACATTTATGGAGCGAGACATATGACCGGAACTTAGAAGGTATCTTTAAATTGCAAGATGAGATAGCAGGGGCTGTAGTAACGCAATTAAAGTTAAAACTTCTTACAGCTCCATCCAGTAGAGCTTCTTCTGCTAACATTGAAGTTCATAATCTCATTCTGCAGGGAAATTATTTTCATGATAAGTTGGATAAAGCAAATGTTGCTAAAGCCATCGATTTTTACAATGAGGCTTTGGCTATCGACTCTACTGATGCCCGGATTTGGGGGAAATTAGCAGTAGCCATTTCAAGACAGGCATGGCAGAATTATATTGATCAGAATACTGGTTATGAAAAAGCAAGGTATACAGCGCTGAAAGCAATTTCACTGGATACTACTCTTGTTACCGGACACGTGGAGTTGGCCAAGGTTAAACTTTATCATGATTTCGATTGGAAAGGCGCAGAAACAGAATTTCAAAATGCTTTAAAATTTGAACCGGAAAATGCTGAAATATTATATGGGATTGGCAGCCTTTATTTTGTTAGAGGGAAGTGGAAAGATGCAATCAGGTCAATGAAAAAATGTATTGAACTTGATCCGCTCAAACCCATCAGTCATCTGAATATGGGGAATATTCAGTCTTATGCCGGACAAAATGATGAAGCTATTTTATATTTCAAAAAGGTACTGGAATTAAATCCTCAGTTTCAGCGGGCCCACTTATATCTCGGCAGAAGCTATTTGTTAATGGGGAAACCGGAAGCTGCTTTGAAAGAAATGCAGCAGGAAAACATGGAAGTGTTCAGAACTTTTGGACTGGCCCTTGTTTATCATGCATTGGGGAGCAGGAAAGATGCTGATGAATGGCTAAAAGATTTTACTGTCAAATATCAAAATGAATGGAATTATCTTTTAGCTGAACTTCATGCTTACAGAGGAGAAAAAGACATGGCATTTATGTATCTTGAAAATGCATATTACAAAAAAGACAGCTGGCTGGTCTTTTTAAAAGGTGATCCACTTCTGAAAAACCTTGAGAATGATCCACGTCACAGTGCTTTTCTGAAGAAAATGAACTTACCGGTAAATTAAAAATTTTTCCATGACATTTTTTGGCGTACATCTCCAACTTTCACATTCCCTTAGTAAGCAAACAAAGACTTTCTGCATCTCATTAACGTAACTAAGGTTACAAGGCCCCCAGTGAGGGTTGACATAGTGTAGAAAGAAAAGGGTCGGAACAATTAAAAAGCCCGTTATGAAAAAAACTCTACACATCTCTGCAGCTTTCGACCAGCCTGAATTTGTTCAGAATCTCGTAGAACGCTTAGCCTACCGCCGGTATGAACTGGGTTTTGATAAACAAACAATGCCGCCGGGTTTTAAAGCCCTAGAAACTTCCGGCACGGAAACTTATGTAACCGGTACATTGGCCCTCGATTTTCCTGTCAATACAAAAACTGGTGAAGAAAGAATCAATATGCCTTTTATAACCTGCTTCCTTTTTACCTGTATTAAAGGCAAAAGCGACCCTTATCAACTGATCTGGAGCAGTTCCTTGTCCTGATCGGCCGAATGTCGGACAAGCCCATTTTTAATCCGTCCTTTCACCCTTCCTTTCATGCCATTCACCGATTTCAGGTGCCTTATCACCCATTCACTATTGACCATTCACTATTCACTACATAGTTTTGGTAAAATTTATTTATCATGTCAGATTATGAAAGCAGACGAGAGGAAAGAAGAAGAATGAGGGAAGAGTGGAAAGCAAAATTCCGGGACAGGCGTGGCTACATGATGGACGGGTCGCATATGAGAGGATATGGCTGGACAGGCGTCCTCCTCCTACTCATCGGTATTGTGGCGTTGCTGAAAGCTGCGCTGGTGCCTATTCCTTATTGGATATACAGTTGGCCTATGCTGTTAATAGTAATAGGTTTTTTTGTCGGTATCCGCCATGGATTCCGTGGCATATCCTGGCTGATCATGATACTTATTGGCGGAGCATTTCTTGCCGATCATATTTATCCTGATTTTGAAATGCGTCGCTACACCTGGCCGGCTATACTCATCTTCCTGGGTTTGGTATTTATTTTGCGGCCCCGCCGCCGCTGGCAATGTGAACCTGATGAAAAAAAAAATCCTGTTTCCGGTATGCCCCCCACCGACCCGGTGATCAATCCTGAGGAAACTTACAGCAAAGAAGATTTTGTAAATGCTACTTCGGTATTTGGCGGCACTAAAAGAAATGTTATCTCCAAAAATTTTAAAGGCGGCGACCTGTTAAGTATTTTCGGCGGCACCGAACTTGACCTTACCAAGGCCGATCTTAACGGAACAGCAACTCTCGAACTCATCACCATGTTCGGCGGCACCAAACTCATTATTCCTTCCAACTGGACCGTAAAATCACAGGCTGCTGTTATTTTTGGCAGCATTGAAGACAAACGATCCGTTACTCCAACTGCCGATGGAACTGAAAAAATATTACTGTTGAAGGGAACTGTTATGTTCGGAGGAGTGGACATTAAAAATTATTGAAAAAATTCCGGGTGGCAAATAGATATTTGTCACACGGCGCACCAAAACCTACAACCATGAACTGGTATCTTGCAAAAATTGTTTACCAGATTACCTGCGGCGATGGCCGTCACAGTCCGCAGTTTGATGAGCAGTTAAGGCTCATCAAAGCAGGAACTAAAGAAGAAGCTTTTATAAAAGCACAACAAACAGGTAAAGCAGAAGAAGAAACATTTGTGAATCAAAAAGAACAATTAGTGCAATGGCAATTCATCAATGTTTGTGAACTGTACCGCCTGAGTAGCCTGATTGACGGCGCTGAATTGTATTCCAGGATCGAAGAAAGAGATAATGCTGCGGCCTATATTGATATCATTCATAAGAAAGCTGCAGGGATTGTTTCCACCGATACCTCCGAAATTTTACAACTGGTATAATTACAACATGTCAACCTCACCACTTTCAGCCATCCGGTTCCGTATCATCTTCATTATTTGCTGGCTGGCAATAATGACGGATCATGCAATAGTATTACATTGGTTTGGCCTGACTTGGAAAATTTCCATCATTGACAGCCTGGTAAGCAATACACTACTCTTATTGGCAGGCCTGCTGGTGATGAATACACTGCGCTACTACCTGCCGCGGAGAGAACGATACATACACCTGCTGGCATGGGCAATATTCCTTACCGTCGTCATCATATTACTGGATGGCTGGATCTTAAGATCAATTTTTGCAGGTAATATAAATTATATTCTTTTACTTCATCACTCATTGATCGTAAGGGTAAGCCTTGACTTCTTATTGCTCTGCTGCCTTATCCTTGTCAGTGTGTTATGGTATCACCAATTGGAGATTAAAGAACAGGATGAAATAAACAAGGACGCAGAAAAATTAGCCAAAGAAGCAGAGCTCTTCAAACTGCGACAACAGTTGCAACCACATTTTTTGTTCAACAGTTTGAATTCAATAAATGCTTTGATCGGTTCAAGACCTGAAGAAGCAAGAAAAATGGTGCAGCAATTATCAGATTTTCTCCGGGGCACCATTAAAAAAGAAGAAACACAATGGGTGACTCTTCAGGACGAACTTCAATATCTTCAACTGTACCTTGATATTGAAAAAGTAAGATTTGGAAACAGGCTGGAAACAGAAATTGAAGTAAATGACCTGACCAACCAGCTAAGGCTTCCGGCGCTGCTGCTGCAACCCATTGTAGAAAACGCCATCAAGTTCGGTTTATATGATATTACCGGTGATACAGTAATTAAAATCTTCGCACAAAAGGAAGACAATAATCTGCTGATAAAAGTAACAAACCCCTTTGACCCCGAAACATCTTCACCCCAACAAGGAACCGGCTTTGGGTTGAAATCAGTACAGCGAAGATTGTATTTATTATTTGCCAGGAATGACCTGCTTAAAACAGAGACAAAAGAAAATATCTTTACAACCATTGTAAAAATTCCACAGCATGAGTAAAGTGATCATTATTGACGATGAGCCATTGGCAAGAAGTATTGTAAAAGAATTTTTGCAAAAACATCCGCAACTGCAATTAATGCAGGAATGCGGCGATGGCTTTGAAGGAGTAAAAGCCATTCAGCAGCACCAGCCTGATCTTATTTTTCTGGATATCCAAATGCCAAAAATCAATGGGTTTGAAATGCTGGAATTGTTAGACCAAACTCCTGCCGTTATCTTCACCACTGCCTTTGATGAATATGCCATCAAGGCTTTTGAAGCACATGCTATTGACTATTTATTAAAACCTTTTAGCCAGGAACGATTTGATAAAGCAATTTCCAAATGGAATGAACAGAGATCGCAAAGCCATGAAAAAGCGACACAGGAACTTTTAGAAACCGCTTCGCAATCACCGGCGCAGAGCCAGCGTATCGTTATTAAAGATGGCAG
>JANNUI010000395.1:0-1964 GCA_031395125.1 Chitinophagaceae bacterium
CCAGTCGCAGGTTTCGGGTGTAAAGCGGTTGCTAAGTTCTTGTTTTGCCAATGCCAGCGCCTTATGCTGATCCTGCTTATCCTCCGCCCAAATATTTACCAGGTATTTGTTATACATGTCGCCATAGACAGGCTTTGTTACCTCAGTAATAAATTCATTGATCCACTGTTTGCTTTCTTCCTGTTTACTTTCTATTTCTGCAATCTCTGCCAGCATGAGTTTTAGATCCGGTATACCAGTTTGCGACAGTATGTATTGAAGGATGCGGCTGGCTTCCGCAGTATTATTGTCATGCGCAAAAGCGATCCACGCAATGCCTTTCAGGCAATACAGGTTGGAAGGGTCTTTTTGCAGCACATCCAGGTATGCTTTATAGGATTCTTCTACCCTTCCCGCATGACCATACATATCGGCCAGGTTCGACAACGCCCAGCAGAAGAGGCTTCTCTTTTTGTCCTTCACCTTTTCAAACGCCTGTTCCATTAGTTCAATAGCGCCTTCCAGGTTTCCTTTGTGGTCCTCCCATTTAGCTTTCCGGATCAGGTAATCAAAAGCGGATTTATCTTCAAGGCTCTCCAGGCTTAAATAAGCATCTCCGTACCGGCCGAGTTCCATCCAGGTATCAAATTGCAGCAACCGGATAGTATAAAGGTCTCCATCCTGTTTTACCGCCGCTTTGTTATAATACTGCGCCTGCCGGAACTGGTGCTGTGTGATGCTGTTTTGTGAAAGAGAAAAAAGTATTTCCGGGTCGGTATCATTCAGTTTGGCAGAACTTCTCTTCAATAACGAATCTCCTTCCCTCAATGCCCCGATGCTGCCGGTAAGTTTAAAAAGAATGAACTGGAAACGGGCCAGCTCCAGCATGTTCACATAGCTGCCGGTGTCCTTATTCAGCCTGTCCTGCCAGAAATTGATCTCCTGGTTCGTTTTCTTCATTTCAGCAACCACTGCGTTGCCGTTCAGGAATTCATTATAATCTTTTATAGCAGTTACTTTATCATTCCTGATGCAGGAAATGAGGAGTGTTGTAAAAACCGCCAGGGAGAAAAAAAAGTGTCGCATAATAAAAAATTAAACCGGGCAGTGGTCAGCTGCCCGGTCAGTTAAAGTTTAATGAGGAGTGGCCAGGTAAGGGAATGAAGCCATGAATGCTTTATCATTTCCATTCACATTATCATCCCGCAATCCCGGGTTGGAAGCACCGGTTGCGCCGCCAAAGATCAGTATCAGTTCAGTGGTGATCACATCATCAGCCAGTGCCCTTCCGGTCAGCACGTTCGTCCCGTCGTAGAAGGAAGTGGTGCCATTCATTTTTACATTCAGTACATCTGCAACAAGCACCCCGGCGAATGCTGCCTTATCTAGGCCAAGGATATTTGTAGTATATCCAAACCCGGTCAGTACACTTTGAAATTGTGCATTGAAAGCTGCATTCATAGCTGACGGTGCGGTCGTATTGAATTCATTCTTCCGGGCTGAGTTTACAAAAACGGTATTGATTGCCGGGCGTGCCATCTGGTCGTTCTGCATAAAGCTGCCGGAAGTGTCAAAGTTATCTGCCGGTGCATCATCATTATCACAGCCGGTGATGAACAGGCCGGCTGCCAGTAATGAAAGCATCGAAAATTTATTTATGTGTATCATGATTTATAGATTTTAAAATGAAATAAATTATTTAGATTTTGTTTCGCCCCACACATTGATGGTAGCAGCTGATCCCAGCAATGTCTTGGGTACTTCCACCACGATGGACATCACATTGGTGCCGGCAAAACTGTCCACACCGGGGTTACGGAAACCGGGTTGTGCGCCGGCGATCACTTCTTTGAAACGAACCAGGTCGAAGAAGAACGGATCATCCCTGGGGCCTGCAAAAATCCTGGTGCCATTACTATTGCTGCCGGTATTGGGTGAAGCGGCGCCATAAGCAGTTACATTCACTTCGGTGGCAGGTCCGGTTG
>JANNUI010000630.1:0-2484 GCA_031395125.1 Chitinophagaceae bacterium
CAGCACCAATTAACAACAAAATATAAAGCAAGTTTTCATTTCCAATACCAAATCCAATCATTCCGGAAAGAATAACAGGAGCTGCAAATGCCTGGAGCCAGTATATGATAGTAACGAGCCACATAGTTCAGGTTTGTGAAAAATAAGCTGCCTCCTCCCTCAAATCCAGAAATGGATACTTTCCCTGCAAGGTTTTTACTTTTTCTAAGTTTGATACAAGAAACTGCTGGTGTGCATTGGTCTCCGGTTGAAAAGCCTTGTGCTTTCGTGCAATCACAATAGTTTTTATCTCCTTCATCAGGTTTTGTGATGATTCCTCTATACAAGTCTCCGTAAACTTCTCCAGCACAAATTCTGTGGCCGCATAGTTAGGGTGTACCAGGTCAATATCATAGAAGCGGTAGTCCCGTAATACATCGATCACCAGTTCGTATGCCGGAAAGTAATGGGCTGAGTCTCCGAAGGAGCCCTTCTGGGCAAATTTTGTGCAGATAAAATGCACTGCATCGATCAGCCTGGCCTTGCTGTGGTTATTTTCCACCACTCCGTCCCTGGCATGCCGCACCGGGCTGATGGTAAAAATGAATTTTAAACCCGGGTTGAACTGCTTCAACTGCTTCAGGCAGTTTTCCAGCATCCCTTTTATTTCATCAGTTTCCAGCAATTGTTTATCAAACCAATTGGCCGGCGCCCGGTGACAGTTGGCAGCCCCCCCACCCCCCGAAGGGGGGATTCCCGAAGAATCCGCTTTATCGGTTAAGTTGTAAACAAACGATGACCCTAATGTAATAATAAGCCAATTAGCCTTTTTTAAGAATTCATGTGCTGTTTGCTGAGAGTTATTGATGTTGATCACTGCTTCTTCCCGGCTGATATTTGAAAACCGGGAATGATGCTGCCAGCTATGCCATACTTCATTCAGCTGAAACAGATCCGATCCGCTGTATTTCTTGTTCTCAATATAGGAAAGCAGGCTTTTACAAACTGCATCGGGGCCAAAAAGGATCCCGTTGGGGTTCTGCAGCGTTTCAAATTTCAGTTCAGCCAGCGCATTCCCGATATGCTCGGTAAAGCAGGAACCGACGAGCATGATCTTATCTCGGTAACTGATCAGCTCAGCTTGTCTCTTCAGGTCTATATTCAGCAACAGATCCATTGTTGTAAAAAAATACAAGAAACAAGATACAAGAACCAAATAAATTAAAATATCTAAAGTAAGAACAAAAGTCCCAATCAGAGACCCTTTGATTTTGGCTTCTTTGGAGCTTATTTGCTTCTTGTATCTTGGCTTCTTGGTGCTTTCAAATAAATATTTCCGAAGCGATTCTTAAACTCTCCGCCAAAGCCTCCTTGCGAATTCCGGTGCCAATTCCTTTCTCTTCAAAATATCCGATCATCATCTCCATATTCATATTTCCCACCAGTTCATCATCCGCCATGGGGCATCCGCCGATACCTTTTAATGCTCCATCAAATCGTTTGCAGCCCGCTTTTACTGCAGCTTCAAGCTTCTCTTTCCAGTTTTCAGGGGTAGAATGAAGATGAACCCCAATATCCATATTTGGATAGGATTCAATAAGGTAACTAGCAGTGTCATATACCATTTGTGGAGTAGCCAGGCCAACCGTATCGGCCAATGAAATAATATCCACACCGGCAGCTATTAAATGATCTGTCCATTCCATTACGATCTCCTCATTATATTCCTCCCCGTAAGGATTGCCAAAACCCATAGACAAATAAACAACTACTTTTTTTTGACTCTTTTCACATAATTCAACTAAATCCTCAACTGTTCCGAATGATTGCCGTATTGTACTGTTAGTATTTAATTTTTGAAATGTTTCGGAGACTGAAAAGGGGAATCCAATATAATCGATCCTCTCATAGTTACTAGCATCCTTAGCTCCTCTTAAATTCGCCACGATAGCCAATAGTTTCGTACTCCCGGCTACTGGCTCCAGACTCCCGACTACCTCACTCGTATCCGCCATTTGCGGAATGGCCTTTGGCGAAACAAAACTCCCGAAATCAATGGTATCAAACCCCACTTTCAGCAATGAATTGATATATTCAATTTTCCGTTCAGTTGGGATAAAAGTCTTCCAGCCCTGCATGGCATCACGGGGACATTCGATGAGCTTGACAGAAGGATGATTCATAAACAACAAAGGTACAATGGAACGGGCACTCTATTTTCTCAACGCATTCACTTTTTCCCTTAATGCATTAAAAAAACGGTTTCTTTCTTTCTCGCCGGTTTTACTTATAAGGGCTGAGCGGCCAAGCAGTGAATTAAATGAATCCATTACTCTGACGGAAAACCGTGGATCTTTGGTAAATAAATAATGAAACACACTGTATGTGATCATGGTAAGGCTTTTACCATCCAGGTTTATCACCATAGAGTTATTCCCCAGTATCAGTTCATTTATATAAACCTGTATAGGCGCTTTATATGAAACTTCTGTGGCGCCGGGCATA
>JANNUI010000416.1:0-4241 GCA_031395125.1 Chitinophagaceae bacterium
AAAGCATAGAAAACCCCAACCCCTAAAGGGGCTTTGGAATAGTTCTTATAAAATAAAATTTATTCACCTCTCAATCCTTCCGAAAGTTCGCAAGGAGAAAAGAGCTCTGACAGTAATCTCTCAACTCCCCTTTAGGGGTTGGGGGTATATAAAACAAGCCATTCAGGGTTTGTTTACTGCCGGTACTTCCCCAGAAAGGAAAAGGTCGGTGGCAAACGGGGATTGAAGTTCAGACTTTCATGGTCTGAAATGTCCCAATAACCTTGCAGGCACAAATTGAACAACCATGAAAGGTATTATTGGGAAAAAAATTGGGATGACCAGCATCTTTGATCCCTCGGGCAAACAAACCGCCTGTACAATCATTGAAGCAGGCCCCTGTGTGGTTACGCAGGTAAAGACGAAAGAGTCTGACGGGTACAATGCACTCCAGCTTTCATTCGGCGACAAGAAAGAAAAACACTCCATCAAAGCCGAAACAAATCACTTTGCAAAAGCTTCTACAGCTCCCAAAAAATTCTCCAAAGAATTCAGGAATTTTTCTCTCGAAAAAAATATTGGTGAAACTATTACTGTTGACATTTTCGCTGAAGGTGAAAATGTGGAAGTGGTGGGTACCACAAAAGGTAAAGGTTTCCAGGGCGTGGTAAAACGCCACGGCTTCCATGGAGTGGGTGGCCAGTCTCACGGTCAGCACGACCGTAGCCGTGCCCCGGGATCAATCGGTAACTCATCCGATGCCAGCCGGGTAATGAAAGGTATGCGTATGGCCGGCCGTATGGGCAACGACAGGGTAAAAATGAAAGGCCTGAAAGTGGTGAAAATATTCCCTGATAAGAATTATATCCTGGTCAGCGGTTCAGTGCCGGGACATAACGGTTCAATTGTGTTAATCCAGAAGTAAAGACAGGGCATGCCCTGTCTCAAAAATTATTAATGATGCAAATCGAAGTTTTAAATACAAAAGGAAAGGCCACCGGCAGAAAGGTGGAACTGCCCGAAGAGATATTTGGTGCTGAGCCGAATAACCATGTTATCTACCTCGCCGTCAAGCAATACCTCGCTGCACAGCGCCAGGGTACGCACAAAGTGAAGACCCGTGCCGAGGTACAGGGCGCCAGCCGCAAGCTGCACCGCCAGAAAGGTACCGGTGGCAGCCGTAAGTGTAATATCCGTAACCCGTTATATAAAGGCGGTGGTACTGTTTTCGGACCCAAGCCGCATGGATACGATATCAAACTAAACCGCAAGGTGAAGGACCTGGCTAAAATTTCTGCCCTTTCCCATAAGGCAAAAGACAATGCCATTGTGGTGGTGGAAGATATTACACTGGATGTGCCGAAGACAAAAAGTTTTGTTGATATACTGGGTAACCTGAAGATTGCGGGTAAGAAAGTGATGTTTGTTCAGCCGGAATACAATGACAACCTGGATATGTCCATGCGCAATGTACCCACGGTATTGGGTGTATTGCTGAGCGACATTAACACCTATGATATTGTGAACGCTGAAGTGCTGGTGATGACAGAAAGCGCAGCCAGGATATTTGCTGAAGAAGAAGCGGAAGCTTAATTAACCCTTCGACAAGCTCTCCGAAGGAGTCCGTTGGACAGGGTGACAAAAGAGCTTATTAAAAGAAATTATTAAAGAAAAAGAAATGAAACTTTCTGAAGTATTGATAAAGCCCATTTTGACCGAAAAAGCAAATGCCCAGCAGGACAAACTGCACCGCTATGCTTTCAGGGTGTCAAGAAAGGCCAATAAGCTGGAGATCAAAAAAGCAGTGGAAACCTTTTACGGTGTTACTGTTACGAGTGTGAATACCGCCGTGGCTCCTGCAAAAAACAAAAGCCGTTTTACAAAAGCCGGTGTGATCTCCGGGCGCAAGCAGGCTTACAAAAAAGCTTTTGTAACAGTAGCCAAGGGTGAAAATATTGATTTGTATTCAAACATTTAAAAAGAACTCAGTACTGAGTATTTAGTACTGAGAAAAAGAATGGTCAGCAAGACCGCAAATATTGCAAACGATCTAAGTACTCAGTACTTAGTACTAAAATCTAAGAGATGGCATTAAGAAAATTTAAACCCGTAACAGCCGGCACCCGTTGGAGGATTGGCAATGCGTATGCAGAAGTTACTACCAATGTGCCTGAGCAAAGCCTGTTAGAAGCCAAGCCGAGAACCGGTGGCCGTAACTCTTCAGGCCATTTGTCTATGCGCTACAGGGGTGGCGGACATAAGAAGAAGTACCGCATCATAGATTTTAAAAGAAATAAGGCCGGAACAGCAACAGTAGAGTCGATCCAGTACGATCCCAACCGGACAGCATTTATTGCGTTGGTGAATTATGCCGATGGGGAGAAGCGTTATATCCTTGCCCCGCAGGGTTTACAGGTAGGTGCAAAAGTGGAAAGTGGAGCTGATGCTGCCCCCGAAGTCGGGAATGCTTTACCGATGAAGAATATCCCGCTCGGTACCAATGTGCACAACATTGAAATGCAGCCTGGTCAGGGCGGCAAACTTTCCCGCAGTGCCGGTTCTTCTGCCCAGTTGACCAACAAAGAAGAAAAGTACGCCATATTAAAGATGCCTTCCGGTGAATTGAGAAAAGTGCTGATCAATTGCTATGCAACGGTAGGCGTTGTAAGCAACAGTGACCACTTCCTGCAGAGCATGGGTAAGGCCGGACGAAACAGGTGGAAAGGCATCAAGCCAAGAACCCGTGGTGTGGCCATGAACCCCGTGGATCACCCGATGGGTGGTGGTGAAGGTAAAGCTTCAGGTGGGCAGCCCCGCAGCAGAAACGGTCAGTATTCAAGAGGTTTGAAAACAAGAACAAGGGGTAAAGGAAGCGACAAGTTGATCATCCAGCGGAAGAACGGAAGCAAAATAGCTAAATAAAAATGTATAAATGTGCAGGTGTGAAAATGTGAAAATTAAATTCATGCCCGCCTTAAAATGAGATAAAAAAACTTTGATTGTGGAGATCATTTTCACATTTCCACATTTTCAAATTTCAAATTTTAAACATGGGTCGTTCAATTAAAAAAGGTCCTTATGTGGCAACGCATCTTGAAAAAAAGGTGCTGGCTATGAATGAAGGCAAATCAAAAAAGAGTGTGGTAAAAACATGGAGCCGTCGTTCTACGGTCACTCCTGATTTTGTTGGCCACACTTTTGCAGTACACAATGGCAACAAATTTATCCCTGTGTATGTAACAGAGTTCATGGTCGGTCACAAACTGGGAGAGTTTGCGCCCACCCGCCAGTTCAAAGGACACTCAAGTAAGAAAGTAGAAGCATAAAAAAAGCTGTTAGCAATTAGCGCTTAGCTATTAGCTGACAAAAGAAGAAACAAAAATTTTACCGTCAGCAGCTAACCGCTAACGGCTAAAAGCTAAAAGTTAAAAATAATGGAAGCAGTAGCTAAACTGAGAAATTACCCGACATCACCCCGCAAGATGCGTTTGCTGGCTGACCTGATCCGGGGGAAGAAAGTGGAAAAAGTGCTGGCTGAACTGGAGCACAACCCCAAGCATCCTGCCGTTCCCCTGCGCAAACTGGTGCTGAGTGCTATCAGCAACTGGAAGCAGAAGAATGAAGGCGGTGATGAGAGCCAGCTGGTGGTGAAAACCATTTTTGTAGATGGCGCCAGGACCTTAAAGAGGATGCGTCCTGCCCCGCAGGGCCGTGGTTACCGTGTTCGCAAACGCAGCAACCATGTCACCGTCATTGTGGATGCAAAAGAATCAAAAAACTAAACGAATTAATAAACCAATAACATGGGTCAAAAAGCAAATCCGATTGGTAACCGATTAGGCATCATCCGTGGGTGGGAATCCAACTGGTACGCCACAAAAAAAGATTATGCCGGCAAACTGATCGAGGATCACAAGATCAGAACTTACCTGAATGCCCGTATCAACAAGGGCGGTATCTCCAAGATCGTTATTGAGAGAACGCTGGGTAAACTGATCATCACCATTCACACCTCCAAGCCCGGTATCATTATCGGTCAAGGTGGTGGCGAGGTTGACCGTATCAAAGAAGAGCTGAAGAAACTGACTGGTAAAGATGATGTGCAGATCAACATCCTCGAGATCCGCCGTCCGGAACTGGATGCGATGATCGTGGCTGATACCATTGCCAGGCAGATCGAGAACAGGATCAACTATAAAAGGGCTATCAAGATGTCCATTGCTTCTGCACTGCGTATGGGCGCTGAAGGGATAAAAGTAAAA
>JANNUI010000442.1:0-1966 GCA_031395125.1 Chitinophagaceae bacterium
AAAGAACTGGCCGTACGGGAAAACGCTGCTATGCTCCAGGAAGAAAATTACCAGGAAAGATATGGTGCTGTTGATGTAAACTCCCCTGAGTTTGTTGCCATGGCATTGCTGAAGACCAAACATTATTTTAAGCGCAGCGCCACTTTTGCGGGTATGGTACAGGATGAGTTTGTGAAAGTGGGCCGGGTGGACAGGGATGTACGGCAACGGGGTGTGGGTATCTGGGTGCTGCAGGCCACTGCAATGCCGAGTGTGCTGATCGAGACCGGCTTTATCAGCAACCCGGAAGAAGAAGCTTACCTGAACAGTAAAGAAGGACAGCAGGAAATTTCCCGCTGCATTATCGCTGCACTGAAAAACTATGTCAGCTGGCTGGAGAAAAAACAGGAAGATGGGAACATGAACGGCAAAAACGATGCCGCCGGCGGCCGGCCTTCTTCAGTGGCCGCTACAAAAGAATTCCTGGAAAAGGTGGAGCAGAATGAGAAAAAAGCAAGGGGCAGATAAACCGGTTCCTTCGGGGTTTGTCATACCGAGCCCTGCTTTATGAAAGTTGCTCCAGTATGAATTTATGGCGAGGTATCTTACAACATAGGTTTTAAGATACCTCAACTACTTTTACGAAAGCACTACCAGCCCTGTTCCAGCCGTTTCGGTATGACAAGACCCCTTGTTCATCCTTTTTTGTTAATATTTTGAATCACAATAGACACATAAGGCACAATAGACAAACACATAGGCTATGTGAGCCCTATGTTTTCTATGTACTATGTGGTTCCAACTGATGCACTACCCGTTAACAGTTCAATAAGCCCTTTTAATAATAATTGGCTAATTTGGCTGCGGCAAAGCAACCTCATGAAGATCAGCAACGAAACAAAAGTCGGCATACTCACCATTTCTGCCCTTACCATCCTCATTCTCGGCTTCAATTTTCTGAGGGGAAAAGACCTTTTCAAAAAGAGCAGTAAGATATATGCTGTATTCTCAAACCTGGGTGGTTTGTCTAAATCAAATGAAGTGAAAGTGAACGGTTATGTGATCGGGAATGTGTACGGGCTGGACAAAAAAGACAAGAACCTGAATGAGATCATTGCCATTATCAACCTTAAAGAGGATGTGAATATTCCCAGGGATTCGAAAGCCATCATTACTTCGCCGCTGGTGGGCTCCTGGTATATCAATATTGAAAAAGGAAAGGACAGTGTTTTTCTGAAACCGGGCGATACGCTGGGTTCAAGATTGGATGTGGGGATACTGGATGATGTGAAAGCACAGCTCACCCCTACCCTCACCAAGGTCAGGAATTCGCTGGACACACTCAATATAGTACTGGATAATCTCAACAAAGTTTTAAGTTCTGAGAACCGTAATAAAATTTCGCAAATATTAGCCACTCTCAACCAGTCAGCCAGTAACCTGAACGGCCTGCTGGATAACCAAACCGGCGCATTAGCCAAAACGCTGAACAATGCGCAGGAAATAACCGAAAGCCTGAAGAAAAACACTGATGATATCAATGCTACAATTGGCAATGCCAAAAAAGCATCAGAGAAATTAGCGGCCCTTGATATCCAGTCCACCATTGATGAACTGAAAGGCACCATCGGCCAGTTCAAAAGTTTCATGGCTAAACTGGACAGCAAGGACGGAACCCTGGGTGCATTGATCAATGATAAAAAACTTTACAACAACCTGAACAATGCTGTACTGAGCATGGAGGTATTGCTGGATGACCTCCGCACCCATCCCAAACGCTACGTTAATTTGTCCATCTTTGGCAGAAAAGACAAAGGCGGGGCATTAACTTCGCCCCTGCCAAAAGATACTATCAAGTAGCTGATCCATGTTTTACCGGAAATTATCTCACAGCCTGCTCATCACCTGTGTGCTGATGTGTTCTGCTACTGCTTTTTCCCAGGAGCCGGTAGCGCCGAACCAGCCCGGCGCAGCATCGGACAGCCTG
>JANNUI010000461.1:0-7001 GCA_031395125.1 Chitinophagaceae bacterium
GCTCAGGAAATATCCATCGAGATTATGGGAAGTGCGGCTTTTGTACAGGCCATAGGAAATAATGGCCAGCAGCGTTACAACCAGTACTATCCAGTCGGGCTGCTCGCTACCACAACGATCCGTAAAACTGAAAACGGTAAAGTGGCCAGGTGTTGTAACAATCCCAGCATGAACCACGTCTGTATTATGAAGACGATCCTGGGACTGGACACCACCCTGGAGAGCAAACAAATCAGCAGCTTTAAAACACCGGAAAAGGTGGATGTATCGGTGAAGCGGGGACTTGACTGGATCGGCAAGGCACAGGCCAGCGATGGTGGCTGGGGCGCCGGCAGCCATCACAACCAGAACGTAAAAGACCCGCATGCAGTAACAAGCGATCCGGCCACCACATCATTGGTTGCGATGTCGCTGCTGCGGACGGATAACACCCTGACAAAAGGCGACTATACAAAGAACCTGAAAAAGGGGACTGATTTTTTACTGAAGGCAGTGGAGCAATGTCCCGACAACCAGCCTTACATCACCACACTTACCAACACTCAGCCGCAGATCAAACTCGGACGGAACATTGATGTGATACTAACCGCCCAGTTCTTTACCAATATGCTCCGCTATGATATCAGTGATGCGGAATACAAGAAAAGAATTGAAAAGGCGCTGGACAAATGTGTGGCCCGTATTCAGAAAGGGCAGGATAAAGACGGAAGCTGGCGTGACGGCGGCTGGGCGCCGGTGCTGCAGTCTGCCCTGGCAAACAATGCACTGGAAAGCGCTGATGATGTGGGCCGCCCCGTGGATGCAGATATAATGAAACGCAGCCGGGAATACCAGAACGGCAATTTTGACACAAAGACCAATTCAGCAGTGACAGATAAAGCCGCCGGTGTAATGCTCTACGGACTCTCCAGCACTACCCGTGCCAGTGCAAAGGAATCCAAAAGGGCGCAGGACCTGGTGGAAAAAGCAAAAAAGGAAGGAAAGATAAAAGACAATAATGTGACAGAAGAAAACCTTCGGGCTGCAGGAGTGGATGCACCCGGCGCCAAACAATTAGTAACAGCTTACTCTATCAACAAAGCATCGCAGGAGCAATCGGTAAGAGAGGATGTCATGAGCGGTTTTGGCAACAATGGCGGCGAAGAGTTCATGAGTTTCCTGATGACAGGGGAGAGCATGATTATGCAGGGAGGCGATAACTGGAAGAAATGGTATGATATGATGAGCGGCAAGCTGGTGAATATCCAGAATAATGACGGTAGCTGGAACGGCCACCACTGCATTACCAGCCCGGTTTTCTGCACCGCCACCTGTTTACTGATACTTTCTATCCATAAGGATATGCAATTTTCGATGCAGCAGCATCAAAAGGGCAATAACTGATCATTTAACAGCCGGTTAGTGATATCGGAGTTCCGTTTTCACGGAACTCCCTCTTTAATCTTAAAAGTAGTGTATGTCTAAAAATATCCAGCTCTCCATCCCAAAACCCTGTCATGAGAACTGGGATGCCATGACAGCCGTTGAAAAAGCCCGCCCGGACGACCCGGTCGGACGGGGAAAATTCTGCGGTTCCTGCCAGAAGCAGGTGGTGGACTTCAGCAGCATGAGCGACCGGCAGGTGGCCGAGTTTTTTAAAAAACCTTCCACAGGAAGTGTTTGCGGCCGCTTTATGACCGACCAGCTGGACCGGGAGATCGAAATACCCAGGAAACGGATACCCTGGCTGAAATACTTTTTCACTATTGCATTGCCCGCATTTTTTGTTTCCCTCAAGTCATCGGCTTCCAGGACACAGGGAGAAATAAAAGTCAGGAAAACTACTGCTGACACAACCCGCAGGCCCATATATGCCGATGTAAAAATGATGGGTATGGTGTCGCGGCCACAAAGCATAAAACCCTTTTTGGGTGATACGATTATTGCGCCGGTGAATAAATCTGTCGTAACAGATACAATACCCGTTTGTACTGTACCCGTGATGGGTAAGCCTGCTATTGACATGACATTGAGGGGAGAGGTAGCTGTGTTTACCGGCAATGACAAAAAAATAATTAACGGGATAGTAGTGAATGAAAGCGGGGAACCTGTTGCGTTTGCAAGTATTGAGACAGGTAAAGGGGAAATAATAGTGGCAGATGAGAGAGGACTTTTTAAGATCGGGAAAAGCCAGGTGCGTAATAATGCAGAGATCATTATTTCATCTGCCGGTTATGATAGAAAAACAATTGTGCCCGATAAGGAAAATTATCTTACCGGGGAATTATATGTGGTATTGAAAGCAAATGTGGTGCTGCCGGAAGTTGTACTGACCACATATGGAACAATAAGTTGTGCTCGTCTAACAAAAGGTCAGGTCGTTTCTTCTGTTATGGGTTCAGTTACCTCCGGTGTTGCAATAAAGGGAGACTCTAAAAATGAATACCAGCAAAATGGGACTCCTTCGGTCAGGTCTTTTCACATCTTTCCAAACCCAATCCCAGCCGGCTCCAACATTACTATCGAATGGAAGCAAACCGAAGAGGGCTACTACCATCTTCAATTAATAGATGCTTCCGGCCAGGCCGTTCACCAAAAAGAAATCTGGATTGATAGAGAAGCCAGGTTACTGAACTTTGATCTCCCAACGCTGGCGGCCGGCAGTTACTTCCTGGTGCTTACCAACAAAAAAACAGGGAAGAAGTATGCGGAGAAGGTAATTGTACTATAGGAAGACCATAAGTGCTTTTTCTTAATAGCAGGGAAAAAGATATTTTACCTGGGGATTTTACCATTACATTTTACAGATTGCTGAGTATTTTGGGATTCATATTCTTTAATCCTAAAAAAGTACCTTATGAAAAATCTCTTCCGCCTCAGTGCAGTGGTATTAATTACCGGCGCTATTGTTTCCTGTTCCAAATCTTCCGACAACCTGGCCGGTACAGATACCGGCCTATCCAATGCAAAAATGAAGCGGTCCAGGGAAGCTAATGCTTCTGAGAACTGGTCCACGATCTACCCCGCAATCACCGAACCAAGGCCGACTCCGTTGGGAAACCCTGATTCATACCTTTTTACGGATGACCGGGCTGTGTTCTATGTCGTTATTTCCCAGGAGGCCGTTTCAGATGCTTACACAGGCACGATGGACCTTACAGATGATGCCACCGGCAATCTCATCGGGACATATACTATGCTGCCCCATACAGACCCTGCTGCAGCAGGCCTGCTGGTGCCGGAGGAAATAAGACAGAGCCAGCTGCCCTTTATGTTTGCAGTGATCACACTGGACAGCCAGTACACCGGTATGACTGTCTCAATGCAGTCCACCGTTCAGGTTCAATCTACTGTCGGACTGCCTATAAGTAATATTTCCCAGGCATGGCTTCCGGCTGCATTTACTGTGCAATAACAGTAATGCAGTAAAAGATATTATCAGCCCTTTCCGGGAAAACCGGGAAGGGTTGTTTTATTTAAAAGCCGGATGAAATTGTTCTAACGTCTTTCGCAGAAATGCCCTGTCGAGGTGCGTATAGATCTCCGTAGTGGTGATGCTCGCATGTCCCAGCATTTCCTGCACCGCTCTAAGATCGGCCCCCCCCTCCACCAAATGTGTGGCAAAGGAATGACGGAAAGTGTGCGGTGAAATTGTTTTTTTGATACCTGCCTTTGCAGCGAGGTCTTTGATGATGTAAAAGATCATCACCCTGGACAGTTTGCTGCCGCGCCTGTTCAGGAAAAGGATGTCCTCATTTCCTTTTTGTGCAGGCGTATGTACCCGGACATTGTTTTTGTAAAGGTTGATGTATTTGCCGGCGCCGCTGCCAATGGGAACCAGTCTTTCCTTATCTCCCTTGCCCGTCACCCGGATAAAACCAACATCTAAATACAACTGCGAAATGCGGAGACCGGTCACCTCGCTTACCCGCAGGCCGCAACTGTACATGGTTTCCAGGATGGCTTTGTTCCTTCCGCCTTCCTGTTTGCTCAGGTCAATGGCGTTTATGATTCTTTCTATTTCTTCAAAACTGAGTGTATCGGGGAGGGCCCTTTTCAGCTTTGGCGCTTCCAGCAGGGTGGTGGGGTCGGTGGCGGAGATCTCTTCGAGTAAACAATATTTATAAAAGGCCCGGATGCCGGAAATGATCCTGGCTTGTGAGGTATCAGTCATGCCCAGTTCTGCGATCCATTTTATGAACTGCTGCAGGTCTTTTAATTTGATCTCTGCAGGGTTTTTCAGTTTGGTTTTTTCCTCCGAAGGTCCGTGAGGACTCCCTTGGAGAGTCCTTACGGACAGCAGAAATACAGTCAGGTGTTCCAGGTCCCGCAGGTAAGCTTCCACAGAATTTTCTGAAAGTGATTTTTCTAACTGCAGGTAAGCTTTGAATCCTTTTTTATAGGGTTCCCACATAGAGCATTTTGAAATTGAGAAATTTGCAGATTGGGAAATTTGCGTGAAGGCTGACAAATTTAAAAATTTCCCAATTCCAAAATCCCAAAATTATTCCAGCACGATCTTCTTCTCCAGTTCCGTCCATTTGTCATCCACCTTTACTTTCACCCAGATGCGGTCGCTGGTCACCTGCACGGAGTCAATGTATTCATGGATGGCGTCATAATCAATATCCAGCGCCTTTCCAAAGGTCATCATGGCTTTTTTACCGGAGGAGATCTGCTCCACATAGATATTGCCACGGTCGGTATAGGCGATCATATCATCCGCTACGGAAAATTTGGGGTCAAGGCTGTTGATGCCACTGCTGCGCTTGCTCATATTGCCTGTTTTGCTGAAGGGGAGCTTCATCTGGTAGCCCCGGCCGGTTTGGCAGTCATTGAAAAGGATATAGGCATATGCCGTGTCATTAAAAAGACAGTGTATAAAATCTTTGTTGACCTGCACATCCCCGAAACTGAATGCGGTTGTAAGGTTGGAGCCCATACCCTTGTAGCCCCGGATGATGCTTTCGGGTTTACAGTCTTTGGCCGTGATAAAAATATACGGCATCAGTTGGTAGTTACCAAAGAACCGAAGCGTATCCTGCAGACAGGCCGTATCGCAAAATGTTTTGGAGGAGGATGATGATTTGCAGGCGCCGGTCGACAAGGCGATGATAATGGCTGCAACAGGTATCAGCAGGGCTCTCATATTTATTGGTTTGATGTATGACAAAAATAACCAATGCCCGGTTTCAGCCCGGAAATTATTTTATGTCGCACAATGAAAGCATGCAGCTATTAGGGTGTACGACATAGCCCCGTTCAAACGGGATGAATCAGTATCTTCGGCGCATGAACAGTATGCAACCCGTTGATCTCCGTTCGTTCAAAGAGAAGGCCAGTCGCAGCAAAAGAAGAATGAGGCGTTTCCTCACCGGGCTTGAAAAAAAAACCTCCACCGGCACTGGATAAGAAAATAGCTGCAGTGGAAAAAGAAGTGTGGAAAGAAGTGGACTGTCTTAGCTGTGCCAATTGCTGCAAATCAATGACCCCCACTTTTAACCAGCAGGATATCAAAAGAATTTCCGCTCACTTCAATATGACGGAGGAGGCCTTTCAGGAAAAATGGCTGCACAAGGAGCGGGGCGGCGACAGGGACTGGCTGAACAAGACAGAGCCCTGCCAGTTCCTGGATCTGAAGTCGAACATGTGTTCCATTTACTAAATACGGCCCGCCGACTGCGCCGGCTATCCGCATTTGCACAAAAAATTCAGGGACTATGCTCATGTGTATAAACAAAATTTGGAATACTGCCCGGCAACGCACAGATTGGTGGAGAAGATGATGGAGAGAGCAATTGGCAATGGACAATAGGCAATGGGCAATAGCTAAAGGCTAATGGCTAATTGCTAATGGCTTTACAAGAAAACATCCTCAATCAAAAAATACTCCACTTCCCCGTTTTTATGCAGCGTGATAGAAAGGACATCGTACTGGATCCAGGGGTGGCCGGAGTTCCTGAACAGGTACTCATCGGCAGCTTTCTGCAGGTTCTTGAATTTCTTTTTGGTCACACTATCTTCAGGATGGCCGACGGGGCTGTAGTGCCTCGCCTTCACTTCCACGAAATGTAAAAACTTCCCCTTAGTGGCGATGATGTCAATTTCATGATAGGAGCTCCGCCAGTTGCGGTGCAGCAATGTATAGCCATGCTCAACCAGCCAGCGGGCGGCCATTTCTTCGCCTTCCTTCCCGAGTTCATTATGCGAGGCCATGTGTTACTGTTTAGGATGAATATCACCCTGAGCCTGTCGAAGGGTGATCCAAAAGGCTTCGGCAAGCTCAGCCTGACATTCGCTGATAAAATGAAGTTATCTTTACTTCAATATTAAATGATTTTCATTCATGCCCGGTATTTACCCGTTGAAAGGAGTGGTGAAGCATTATGATTGGGGAGGAACATTCTTTATTCCCGCTTTATTGCAAGAAGGAAATAAAGAAAACAAACCCTTTGCAGAATATTGGATGGGCACTCATCCGTTGGGTATGGCAGTGGTAAAAACAGGGGAAGGGGAAAAGCAACTTTCTTCATTCGGCATTCAGCTTCCTTTTCTTTTAAAGGTGCTGGATGTAAAAGATATGCTCTCTATCCAGGTGCATCCGTCAAAAGAAGCAGCGGAAAAAGAATTTGCCAGGGAAAATGCCGAAGGCATCCCGTTGGATTCGCCGCAGCGCAAATACAAAGATGATAACCACAAGCCGGAGCTTATGGTGGCCCTAAGCGATTTTTGGCTGCTGCATGGCTTCAAACCGTCAGAGAATCTGGTGTATACCTTGCTGAATGTGGTGGAGTTGCGGGAGTTGTTGCCTGTTTTTAATGAAACAGGTTATACAGGCCTGTACCGGCATCTGATGGAGATGCCGCAGGCGGAAGTGAACAGGATCTTACAGCCACTTATCAATAATCTTTCGGCTGTTTACAGCGACAGCGATCCCGATCGCTATGATGAAGATTTTTGGGCAGCCCGTGCCATAAAGACCTTTAGTAAAAACGGGAATATTGACCGCGGCATTTTTTCTC
>JANNUI010000467.1:0-4824 GCA_031395125.1 Chitinophagaceae bacterium
CTGCTATAGCAGCAGGCTGTTCATCGCTTTCAATGAACAGGTCAACGCCGCCAATGGTTTCTGTACCCCTTTCTTTTGACACCATCATTGAGTTGATCTCCAATTTCAGCGGTGCAGGTGTTCCCGGTTTGTTGGGAATGATCTCTTTGGCGCCTTGTTCCGGCATTTTACCAAAATTGCTGATGATAGCTTCTGCAAACTGGGTGGTATTCACCGCTGGTTTTGATCTATCACCAAAATCACCGGTATGCACTCCGTTTTCCAAAGTATATAACAAGGCATTTTCAATAACAGCTGCATTACCGGTAAGGCCAACATGACGAAGCATGGCGAAACCGCTCAATAAAAGGGCAGTGGGATTGGCAATATTTTTACCGGCAATATCCGGAGCAGTTCCATGCACAGCTTCAAATATGGAAATATGATCGCCAATATTAGCCGAGGGTGCAAAGCCAAGGCCACCTACTAATCCTGCACACAGATCGGAAACGATATCACCCTGCAGGTTGGTCAATACTACCACATCAAAGGTATCCGGTCTTGTCACCAGTTTCATGCAGAGGTCATCCACGATCACATCGTCAGATTTCAGTTCAGGATACTCTTTAGCCACTTCATAAAAACATTCCAGGAAAAGGCCATCTGTCAGTTTCATGATATTGGCTTTATGCCCGCAGGTGATGCGTTTGGCTTTTTTCTGCCTGGCCATTTCAAAAGCATAGCGGATCACCTGCATGCTGCCAGGCCGGGTGATGAAGCGGCGGCTTAGCGCCACGTCATGGGTAAGCATGTGTTCAATACCACCATAGGTGTCTTCGATATTTTCCCGCACCACTGTGATATCGATCGGGATACCGGCTTTGCTGAAAACAGTGTCCACCCCATGAAGGCTCTGAAAGACCCTTTTGTTGGCAAATGTGTTCCAGGTTTTACGGGCAGTGACGTTGATGCTCTTTACTCCCTTGCCTTTTGGGGTTTCCATCGGGCCTTTGAAAAGTAAGCCAAGCGACTCAATGGTTTGTTTGGCTTCAGGGGTCATGCCATTATTAAACCCTTTGTCAAATACCCATTTTCCCATCTCCACATACTCATATTCAAGCGGTACATTATTGGCTTTGAAAATGCTGAGTACTGCCTCCATGATCTCCGGGCCTATTCCATCTCCCTTTGCAACTGCTATTTTCATATTATAATTTTTGGCACCCTGTTCCGGTAGTACTGATCCCGCCTGAGACGGGACGAAGTACCGGGATAGCGAAGAGTGATCGCAAAATTACGATGCGGCTGCTGATTTAAATATTAACAGTAGTCTTTTCTTACCGGAGATTTTGTATACTTTTACTGTATGACCAGCCTGATCTCAGAAGGGGTGAAGGTAAGTGTGGAAACATTTTACCAGCCGGACTACAGCAACCCGCTCCAGTCCGAGTTCATGTTTGCCTACCGCATCACACTTGAAAATCATAATTCCTTCCCTGTTAAACTCCACAGCCGCCACTGGCACATCTTCGACAGCAACGGCAGCTACCGGGAAGTGGAAGGTGAAGGAGTGGTGGGGGTACAGCCTGCCCTGCAGCCGGGAGAAAGCTACCAGTATGTTAGCAGTTGCAACCTGAGAACGGAAATGGGCCGTATGAACGGCACCTATGAAATGGAGAACCTGCACAGCAAAAAACTTTTTAGCGTAAGTATTCCTCCTTTCGAGATGATTGTACCGTTGAAATATAACTAGGCCTCCCCAGAACTTCGTTCGTAACCTTCGCTTTGCTCGGTTACCTCCGAAGGAGGGGCTTTAGACTCCTATACTTCGGATCAATTCCAAAGACAGTTTTTATTGAGAAAAGCTTTCTTTTTGAAACAACGATGTGGAAGAGAAAACAAATTAGGAAAGCAAGGACTGAATTAAACTTCCACAACCGGGGGGAGAGGGCTTATCTTCCTCGTTCGTTCCTTCATCAATGCAATTGCTTCTTCTTTTGACTGAAACATGCTGCCATTTATGTTGACCAGGTTATCCGCCAGCTTATCGTAGCGTTTGGTAAGCAGCCAGGTAAAGATGTGCAGGTAATGAATACCGTCAAACACGATCGCCTTTTGCCGGGCAAATTCATCTTTTCGTTTCAGGAACTCAGCGGGCATGTCGGTATAGTGCATGCCGGGCCGCAGGTGGTGGATGATGTGATAGCCGTCGTTCCAGCAGGTTTTGTTATAAACTGTATTAATACAATTGATGGAGCTTTTATACAGGTTATCGGGTTCGCCGGGATCAATAAAGGAATGCTGTGCCCAGTTGCCCAGCATCATCACCAGCCGGGCAAACAATAAAGGGACGGCAAAAACCACCAGCGTGGCTTTCAGGTTTACAAAACACATGCCGATGCAGAACAACAGGTAAACGTATTCACCGATGGTCAGCCGCTGGTACAGTTTTTTCCTTTTTCTTACAAAGAGGTAACGAATCGTATCAATAACACCCCGGAATAAGAATTTAAAAAAGTAGGCCAGAAATCCCCGCAGGCTGTCCCGCTGGTAGCCCATGGTACTGCTGGTATCATCCGGCATATTATTCTCTATATGGTGCATGCCCATGTGGTGACTGAAATATCCCTCCGGCGCATGGCCAAACAGGGGGCAGATGATCCAGGTGATGTAGATATAGAATGGCTGCTGCCAGGGTGATTTGAATGTTTTGCGGTGACAAAGGCAATGGAACATAAGCCCGAACCTTCCTTTAAAGTATAGTTGGGAAACATAGAAATAAGGAACCGCCACAGCCCACCAAACCCAGCCTTTCAGCAACGGGGTAAAAAGGAGTATGGCAACCGGCAAAACCAGTAAATGGATAGTGGTAAGCAAATAAATAAAAGGCAGATCCCTTTTATCGGGCACAATGCGGAGCCAAAACCGGTCATACCAGTTGTACTTGTCTTTTTCCACGAAGACCGGATCAGTAAGTGCCGTCAGTGATTTCATGAATTGGCAGGTGATGCGATGAAACAATACAATGGCGGTAAAAATAAGCAATAAAATTGCCGCAGGTGCTAAAATCCCGCAATCCGTTAGATCCTTTGATCTGTGTTATTATTTGGGTTTGTATTTGGCTTCTTCGAGAATTTTCCGGGCAGGCATCCGCATCACTTCTTCTGGTTTCATATCCGGGTTTTTTGCGACCAGTTTTTTGATGATCTGCCAGCCGATCCACTGGCCCAGGTTGCCGGGAGAGTACTCCTGGGAGAACCCTTGTGTGAAAGGCCCCTCACCGATATAGGTTTGAATGACTGCCGGACTGAGGGAATTCAGGTCTTCATTCCTTACGATCTCACTCCATATTAACCCCTCATATTCGGTGCACAATTTTAACTGCATGGCCATATACACGGTTTTGATCGAAACAGGAGTGCGGGGCAAAAACTTGTCCAGCAGGTACCACTGCTTCCCTTTTTCCACTATTTGTTCGATCAGTGGTTTACCACTGCTCTGGTCAGGAAAGAGATCCAGTACCACGGCTTTCATACAGTTGGCCGTAATATACTCGGATGAGAAACGGCGGGATATATACAGGGGGAAAAGCTCCTGGGCCTCTGCTGTCTGGTAAATAGAAAAATCCTTTCCTGCAAATTGCTGCAGACCAATGGCCAGCCCCGAGGCCGTCATGGCTACACCCGGGGCATCGAACGGACCTACGAAGACAACCAGTTTGCCCGTTTTATACTGCGGGAAATAATATTTTACAAACTGAAAGGCCAGCTGCAGTTCTTTACGCAGCCAGGCAAGGTTATTATATGTTGGTTTCAGGGAATCATAAATGGAGGTATAACTTCGGATGAAGTCCCTGGTCACTGTCAAAGTGGTGGGGTCATTGACAGCGCCGTTAACCCCAAGGATCTGCTGCATATAATCGTCATAAAAACCGGGGTGTTGCTGGCGGAGCCGCTGCAGCCCGGCTACGAGATTGTCAGTGCTCATGGCAAAAAGGCTTCTGTCAAATCTTTCTGCCTGGATATCCACTTTTATGCCTGAAACATCCGGGATATCTTTTTTATTACCACAGTCAAACAAGGCTGCTGAAATAAACAGTAGTAAGACTGATTTTTTCATAGTAGTTGTAAACGTAGTATTGGTAAAAAATGTTGTTTACGAAGATAGGATAAGGCAATTCCAAATGTTATTTCCGGTTCAAAGGTTTTTTACTCCCCTTTCCCGAAAATATCAGGACAAGTAGGGGATGAGGGTTAAATTTGCACTATGAGAATCGCCTTAGCGCAGCAAAACTACCACATTGGCAATTTCGGGGATAACACCCGTAAAATTATTGAAGGCATCAAGTGGGCAAAGCAGCAGAAAGCAGACCTTGTAGTGTTTTCAGAGCTCTGCGTTTGCGGTTATCCACCCAGGGATTTTTTGGAATTTGATGATTTCATCAGCAAATCTTACCAGGCTATTGACCTTATTAAGGACCATGCTGATACGATAGCCGTGCTGGTAGGGGCACCTGATAAGAACCCGGTCAGGGAAGGCAAAGATCTTTTCAATGCAGCTTTCTTTTTGTTTGAGAAAGAGATAAAGGCAGTAGCGCACAAGACCTGTCTTCCCAATTATGATGTATTTGATGAATACCGCTATTTTGAACCGGCTTATAACTGGAACGTCATCAATTTCAAAGGGAAAAAACTGGCGGTAACGATCTGTGAGGATATCTGGAACCCCGGTGATAACCCGCTGTACCGCAACTGCCCGATGGATGAGCTGATGAAACAGCAGCCGGATATCATGCTTAACATCTCAGCCTCCCCTTTTGACTATACGCATGTGGAAGACAGGAAG
>JANNUI010000497.1:0-2836 GCA_031395125.1 Chitinophagaceae bacterium
GTATTCCTAACAAATTTTTTTCCCGCCCCGAGTCTCCACACTTTCCCTTTTCGGCCCATGTCTGCCTGTGTGCGGATAGGTGTGCAGGCAGGTGACATTGGGCAGCTTTTTCCTCCTCAGTTGCCCGTAGTCTTCAATAAATAAAAAAAGAGCAAAGGTTCCCGAAGTATCGGGACAAATGGTGCTGAGTCAATGCCTGTTGTGTTCGGTAAGCAAGACGATGGCTGGTTGTTGTATTCTTAACAAATTTTGGTATATTTAAAGGGTTTTCAGGAATTTTTAAATTGTAAAAGATCAAATAAAAAGGATGAGATCTAATTTGAATTTAGCTTTGATTGTTCTGGTTCTCTCCAGTTTTTTTTCATGTCAGAAAAACGGTACTGAGAACAGGTTGAATGGTTCGCTGACGCCTTTTACGGTTTCGGTTCTGATAAGAACACCTCCTTCGGCAATAATAAGCTGGACTGAATCAACAGATATTATCAATGGCAATGCAGTTAAGTATAAGATAATGCTTAATAATAGCCTGGTTGATTCAAATTTGTCGGGAACCAGGGATACTCTTTTAGGTCTTTCGGGAGACATAGTATATTATGGCAGGGTAATAGCATACACCGGTCAGGGAGATACTGCATCTGCCCCCTTTGTACTTGACAAGGTGCAGGAGTTTATTGCTTTTAACAGTCAGAATCATTTTGAAGTTTATGATTTATCATCAGGAATAAGGATCTGGTCGAGGCTCTGGAATGTTTACAGCGCTAGTGATGGCAGTCCAACGATAGTGGGAGACACTATCTTTTACAGTAACAATCTGCTGGCTTCGATCTACGACAGACTTTATGCTGCTAATCTGAAGACCGGAGCTGGTATATGGTCTGCTAACTTTTCCCTCGTTGAGGGAACTAACCCTGTACATGAAAATGATAAAATTTTTGTCAGTTCAGGACAGGGACTTGTATCATTAAATAAAAACACAGGACAGGTGCTTTGGAATTACACCAACCAGGGCCTGTTTTCAACCCCTGTTATTTCAAGTGATAAGATTTTTGTTTTTGCGATTTCCCAGCATATGCTTGCGCTGAATAAATCGAATGGTAACCTGGTGTGGCAATTCCCGGTGGAACAAACAGACAAACGTCCCTTGCTGACCTCCAATTTGCTGGTATTTGGAACAATAAACGGAAATGTATATGCTCTCAACCAGGCAAACGGAACTGTGGCATGGCAGCGAAATTTTCCGGGAAATAATTCCATTGAGCCTCTCATTTTTGATAGCAACATCATTGTGATATATGTGAACCAGGATGGTTTCTATGGTCTGAATCCTGCAAATGGAAACACTATTTGGCATAAGGATGTTGCATGGTTGTCGTATCCTTCGATCGCAAAAAGTGGCGGCACTGTTTATTATTCAGATTACGTACAAAATAAGCTCACAGCAATCAGCACGACAAACGGGAGTACAAAATGGGAGGTGAGTGCGGGTGAATATGATATAATCTATGCAAAACAGAAGGTATATTCATTTGACTATGACAGAGTATATGTCAGATATGCTTCGAATGGTCAGTTCAGTTCTATTGTTAATTTGCAAGGGCTGACACATGAAATTGGAAGGCCAACGATCCGGCTGAATGATTCTTCCTATTATTTGTTCGAGCATGGAAATTTTAAATAGTTTACCCGATTGTCAAAGTGCTCAATGAATAAAGTTGAACTGCTATTTTTGCCTTCGTTGGTCTTCCGAAAAAAGCTGCACGCCGTTGCAGAGTGTTGTGTGTGGGCAGGCAGCCAGCCAGGCATAGTTCAACCCCGCTGTTGGCGGGGCAGGCATGCTCATTACACCAACAACACAGCCTGTCCCGATACTTCGGGAAACTATTGGAAACCCTGTTTTAAAATTTTCGAAGCCAATCTACAGCTGGAAATTATTTTTTGGCTCTTTTAACCAGTTCTGAAAATGCAGCTACTACATACTCCAGTTTGGGAAATGAGTTGCCCGTATTGTTAAATCCCACTTTAGTGATCCTGTCATAAAAATAAAAACTAAGATAGGTTGTTCTGGCAGATGGAGAAACGGTAGATTCAGATATCTTCTTGCCGGTAGCTGTCTTTGTTGTAAATGTTGTTGTTGTGGTATGGGTTATACTATTCAGGTTATTTATTACTGCAAAGCGGTATATAGAAGTATCACTGTACTTTGAATTGATGTTAAGCACATCCTCCTTTGAGGCTATCTCGTATTTATAGGGAAAATGATCTTTCAGGGCTTCGTCCAGCTTCTGTGTTACACCTTTATTGGTTTGGTCGGGGGCATTAAGTCTTGGCATTTCTATGAACAATAATATATGTTTTGACGGATTGTAACCTGCGGGTACATTGGCGGTATTGTATTTCCCTCTTTCTGCAAATTTGGAAGTTGTCCAGCAGGAAGAAAAGGCGATAATAATTACCGAACAAGTAATAAATTTCAGACAGTTTTTTTTAAACATGACCTTTCATTTTAATGAAAGTACTAATATTTCACTTTTTTTTCCGTTGGCTGTCTGTAGTGTTCCCGCTCATTCGGCCGGCCGGGCAATAAAAAAAACCGACGGCAGATCCCGTCGGTTTCTGCTTTATCCCTATTTAATTCTGCTGGGCCCGCATGGCCTGCGACTCTTCATAAGTTGGGCCGTACATACCGGGCACTTTGTTGCCGCTTGCCCTTAAATGGGCAACCAGTTCACCGCGATGATGGTAGAGATGATTGAATAAGAAACCCCTTACCACCTGTATCTTGGGCATGGGGGGCATAATAGGATTGCCGCCCATCTGCATGGTCCAGGTATTGAAG
>JANNUI010000534.1:0-1598 GCA_031395125.1 Chitinophagaceae bacterium
GGCGAATTCGCCGATGCCGGCATGCCCTATTTTATCGAGACCGGCCGCGTCGACCCGGGGCGGCATGGCGGAATCTCAAAGCTCATGGAAAGCCCGTACACTCTGGCCGGCGGTTTCAACGATGATCCGTTGCGGGTTGGAAGCTGGGCGAGGCGACACGTGGCTGAACTGCACACGAATTTCGGGGCGTTCAAGGTGCCTTCGTTGCGCAATCTGGTGCGCACGGCACCCTACATGCACGATGGCTCTCTCATAACGCTTGAGGATGTCGTTCACCACTACTCCGAGATCAATCCGGACCGGCTCCACACCGACGGTGTGAGAATCCTCGAGCCGTTCAACTTCACAAGCGGAGAGGTAGAGGATCTCGTGGCTTTCCTGAGAACGCTGTCGGAGTAAGCGCACAACTCTCCGCCAAGATCGTCATTGTCGAAGCGCATCCGAGGTTTACGATACGATAGTCACTTTGCCGGCAGACGAACGTTGAGCAGGTCTTTCGCTACCAGCGTCTGGCCCTTGAACCCCCCGTCTGCCGCTGCCTGGGTATAGCTTGCTTCCGTAAGCGCGCCGCCAGGAACCTTCCAGGGACCCTGCATGGGCGCGCCCGGCGCCGGGATCAAATGCGTGAGCACAAGATACTTTGCGCCTGCGCGTTGCGCCATGGCGCCGAGATCGCCGGCCATGCTCTGTCGGTGGAAGACCGGTGGCGGCATGCCGCTGTCGCGATCAGGGCCCATAATGGGGTGGATCGTGGAATGCACGATCACGTCGGCACCCCTCGCCAACCGCTCGACCTGATCGGAGGTCGATGACGGCCGAGGCGGTGCGAACTTGTCGTTACCGGCGTCGCCGCCGATCACCACACTGCCCGCGGGCGTATCGACGCGGTAGGAAGCGTGGCCGGCGATGTGGGTTGAGCGGATCGCGCTCACCCTCACGTCGCCGGATGACCACACGGTCTGCGGCTCGTCTTTCGGCTCAAACGTCATGACGTTGGCGATCGCGGCCGGCCCGCCTTCCGCGCGACGATTGTCCTCGGACCGACGCTGCGCGATCTCTCCGGACTGGATCGAAGCGTCGGCAATATGTGTCACGAACTTCCTGCAACTGATCGAAAAGCCAAGTAGGGAGACGGTATCGTCACTGCACAACACGTCGATCTTTGGCGCCGTGGGAGTGATTGCCCAGCGATGTTGGATCAGATCGGCAAAGCCCTCGCTATGGTCGTTGTGCATGTGCGTGAAGAAAATTGCATTGACCTGTGACGATTGGACGCCGACCTGCGACAGTCGCAGCAGCGTACCGCGTCCGGCATCGAATTGCATACGCATCGCGTTGCAGTCGTTCGCTTCGTCGCCATAGCGAATCAGGGTGCCGGGCCCCGCCTGTCCCTGGTAGGCCTGCGGCCCGCCCTGCGCGCCGGTCACGGTGACTGTAAGGCAGGGTGCGGCCTCCGCGGATGCCGCAGTCCAGGCGCTGGCGATCAATGCGATTGCGATTTTTGTTTTCACGGATTCCCCCCGGGTCGAATGTTATTCATGCACGCCTGCAAGACCTTCACGAGGGACTTGTACTTGGATCCACCGGATGGTTCCCGA
>JANNUI010000589.1:0-2165 GCA_031395125.1 Chitinophagaceae bacterium
CCTATTTGAATGGAGTTATATGGTAACAGAGGAACGTATGATCTTACAAAAGGAAATTGCAACTGCTGCTGGTACTGCATAAATAACCGCAGTGGTCTTTCTGCACACGGCTTAATGCTGTAACTGACCCGCAGGCTGAGATTGGCCATCGCCTGCATTCGTCCTATACCTTTATTATTCCGGTAATCCCCGTTATCATCAAGTTTCAATTTTGCAGTTGCAGGAATAGAATGCAGGTATCCGCCCCCTAATAACGCTTCTGCTGAAAATTTTGGGGAGAATTTATATCTGTAACCCAGATTAGTGTAAACTGGGATGCCATGTTGTACAAAACGATGGAAAAAATACCCGGCTTTGAACTCCTGGAACCAGTCGTGTTTCTTTTTTGTTTTCCAGTTGAACCCCAGCCCGGCCTCCACTCCCGGATGGATTTCCCCGGAAATCAGGCGGCTGAATTTTCCGAACGGCATAGCTGTTTGTGAATTGGTAACAGCGAGGCTGATGAATTTCTGTTTCTTTTTCTGTGCCTGCGTCTGCACTGCCACGACAAGCAGTAAACTGATGATGATTAATTGTCTCATAGCTTTTATGTTTAGTGTAATGATGAAGATTTATTTATACAATCCGGCATCCAGTTTTTTCAGGTTATTCATTATATCTTTTTGAATATGCTTTTCTTCAATATAGGGTTGTCCCCTGACCACAATATTCCCGTACTTGTCCATTGCAATGGGGTTTATTGGCCGGAATTCATTATTCACAAATTTGTATTGGTTCCATTTGCCAACACTTTCCCAGGCCGGCTGATAACAATAATCCCTGAACAGTTTACGGCCCGGGTAACCACCCACTGCAGCCTTTTTCAGGAACAGCCCCGGTTTTGACATTACCCAGCTTTCGCAACCATAAATAATGGACTGCGGGAATATCTTCCCAAGCTCTATCATCAGTGAATCCCCGTTCATTCGGGTTGTGTCTTTGTAATCAACAGACGGGCGGTGATAGGTGGCCCCGCCATAACAGGAACCGATCACCAGCTTTGTGCCTTCATCAGTAAAGGATGACAACAACTGCAAGGGCGTAATAGTGCCTTGGACTTTCAGTGTTTTGAAACTATATTCATCCTGCCCGATAAAAAACAAAGAGTACCCTTTTTTATACATCCCATGTGAGTCAAACCAGATAGTACCAATCCGGGCATTGTGTTTCTTTAAATGGTATTGCACCCGGGCACTCATATATTCAGCATCCTCCGCTACAACTGATATAAACCTTTTCGGCCTGAAAAACCCTTTCAGCTTTGTACGAAAAACATTGAACCGGGTTGCCAGGTCAAGTTTTCCTTTTTTGCGTTTCGGTATAATGAAAAAGTTAAGTTGTTTCTTTTCACTGATTGCTGCTGCCGGTGTTTCATACCCGGCTGCAGTATTGTCTTGCTGTGCAGGAAGAGCACTGCTTACCAGCAGGGCAAAGGTTGCGGTAGTGACAAATTGCCGAAGTTTCATACTTGTTGGTTTTAGGTTTCTGAAACAAACCTATCACAGCACTAAAGCGATTCATAACGGGAATTGGAGGCTGCATTTTGCCCGTTTGTATATTCTCAGAATAGGGAGGATGTTTGAACCCGGCAGTAGTAAATGGCATTAATTAAATGTGAAAGAAATTCTAAAAGCAGCAGAAATCCGTAAACAAAACCCCGCATTTACGGATTTTCCGTAATTTCCTTTTGAAATGGTAACCAACGAACTGCAACAAAAACTATTCAGCTACTTAAAGGATAATCTGCCGCCGCACCTTTCTTTAGTAAACGAACTGGAAGATTTGCTCAACCTGAGCGCAGATAGTGCTTACCGGAGGATAAGAGGGGAGAAGCCAATAACCCTGCTTGAGTTAAAGATAATCTGCGAAAAATATCATTTGTCACTTGATCAGTTGCTTCAGCTTCAGACGGAGTCAGTACTTTTTGATGCCCCCGGAATGAACGGAGCTTCTGTGGAATTTTCAGATTATTTGAAGGGTGTGCTGATGCAGTTCAAGCATTTCAATTCTTTTAAATCAAGAGAAATTCATTATTTGTGTAAGGACTCTACAATCTGGAATTTTTATTTTTTTCCTGCACTGGCAGCTTTTAAAACTTTCTTTTGGTCAAAAACAATTAATAATCA
>JANNUI010000598.1:0-3224 GCA_031395125.1 Chitinophagaceae bacterium
ACTGGAAGTAATGAAAGCCCTGCAGCAAAACGGCGCTGACATCATCGAACTGGGTATGCCCTACAGCGATCCGCTGGCCGATGGCCCGGTGATACAGCATAGCAGCAGTATCGCATTGGCAAATGGAATGACGATTGCAAAGCTTTTCGAACAACTAAAAGATTTTCGTAACCCCCCTTTAGGGGATGGGGGCAGGAATGGGGGCATTACTATTCCCGTTATTCTGATGGGCTACATGAATCCTGTGTTGCAATACGGCTTTGAAAAATTCTGTGCGGATGCGGCAGCCGTGGGTATTGATGGACTAATCTTACCCGACTTGCCCGAATATGAGTTTGAAACAGAGTACCGGGCCATCATTAAAAAATATAACCTGGATTTTATTTTCCTGGTTACACCTGAGACATCGGAAGAAAGAATAAAGAAACTGGACAGCCTGAGCAGCGGTTTCCTGTATGCGGTATCTTCTTCCTCCACCACCGGGAGTGAAAAAAAGCCTGCAGCTATCAATGATTACCTGGAAAGGCTAAAAGAGCTACAACTTCAAAACCCGGTACTGGTGGGCTTTGGGATAAAGGATAAGGCCTCCTTCGGTGCCGTTTGTAAGCTGGCTAACGGGGGCATTATCGGCAGCGCCTATATTAAAGCATTGGAAAACAACCCGGATGTTAATGCAGCCACAAAATCCTTTCTTTCGTCCATTCTTGGCTAAGAAGGCTTTTGCTTTCCCGTTTCATTCTATAAATTTGCACACTATTAGGGCATCAGCCTGTGAAAACATAAAATGTTTATGAAAAAAGTACTGTTTTTTCTTTTCTCCACACCCCTGTTCGTTGCTGCGCAAACACCTGCCAAAGGTTTTACCATTGAAGGCAAACTGGACGGCTTTGCCGACGGCACCAAGATCAGCCTGTATAAAAATGGTGTACAAACCGAGTGGGCAGCCACCAAACTGGAAAAAGGAAAGTTTACGCTGAGGGAGAAAGTGGATGAACCTGCTCTGAGTTTTATCGTCATCGAAAATGTGCCAAATGCAGTGGAGGTGTTTGTGGAGAATGCCATTATCACCTTAAAAGGAAATAAATCGCAGCCTGGCAAGTATGAAATATCCGGCTCCAAATCGCATAAAGACTTTGCAGAATTCATTGCGGACTTTATGCCGCTGGCACAACAACTAAACGCTTCCGCCAGCAGCATCAATACCAGCATGCCGGGCGGCGAGCGGGACTCGCTGATGAAAGTCTATACCGGCCAGCAACAGGGATTGCAGCAACAGATCGACAAGTTTGTAAAGGAGAAACCCGGCTCATTCGTCACTGCCTTTGTACTGAATGTCACCTACCAGTTCAACAGCGACATTGTCATGCTGGAGAACCGTTTCAGCAAACTCCAGGAAAAGATAAAGACCTCGGAGACAGGAAAACAACTGGAGGCTTTCATTGCCAAAAGCAAGATCGGCGCTGTGGGTACAATGGCGCTGGATTTTACCCAGCCCGATACCACCGGTACACCCGTCTCGCTTTCCTCTTTCCGCGGCAAATATGTATTGGTTGATTTCTGGGCAAGCTGGTGCGGCCCCTGCCGGACGGAGAACCCCAATGTGGTGGAGAACTTCAATTACTTCAGGAATAAGAATTTCACCGTCCTTGGCGTGTCATTGGACAGACCCGGCCACAAAGAAAGATGGCTGGAAGCGATAAAAACCGATAACCTGACCTGGACTCATGTAAGCGACCTGCAATGGTGGAATAATGCCGTCGCCAAACTCTATCATGTGGATGGCATTCCCCTTAACATCCTGGTGGACCCCAACGGAAAAATAGTAGCCCGCAATCTTCGCGGACCAGACCTGCGGGCCAAACTTTGTGAGATCCTTGGTGGTTGCAATTAAATATCATAGCTGAGTTCAGCCGACAGCCAGGCCTTTTGTTTACTTAAACAGAATAATGCTGTAACTTACAGCCAGCATATACCTATCCTTAACCAAAAATGAAGACATGAAAATTCTAGCTGTTGCCGCAGTATGCCTGTTTTCTGTTTCATCTTCTGCACAACTCCTGAAAAAAATAAAAGACCAGGCTACCAACAGGGCCAAGGGAGAAGCAAACCAGGCCAAGAACGATGCTAAATACAAGGCCCGCCAGGGCGCTTATAAGGAACTGGACGATTTCAAAGCGGAGTTTGATTCCACCGATATTGATTATGCAATGTTGCTGAGCGATAACTCCGGCCTTTTTGGCGGCAGGGGCAGGAATGAAGCCGGTACCAAATTCATGCGGCTCAGCGCCATCGCCAAGTCATTGTACCATGACCAGGATATGAGTGATGAAGAAGCAGCCCGGCTCAACCTGCACTTTGGCCAGTCGGCCTATGCCACCGGCCGCTATGTGTATGCAGCCAAAAGACTGAGCGCCGCCCAATTCTTTTTTGAAAAAGCCTATATGACCAGCGACCTCAGCTACCTGAAGACGGTGGCCAGCCAGGGACTGCTTTATACTTCCATGGGCCGCTTTTCACAGGCAGAGAAATTTACTTCCAAAGCCTTAGAGCTGCGGGAAGAAAAATTAGGCAAAAAAAACATGGCGGTGGCCGCCTCACTGAATAACTATGCCGTTTTGCATTACAATCTTGGCCAGTACAATGAATCGGAAAAAGAATTTGCTTCAGCCATCAATGTCATTCAGTCTAACAAACAACAGGATGCGATGCCCTACGCAATCGTACTGAATAACCAGGCCATCCTGTACCAGTCCATGGGGCGCTACGAACAGGCTGTGAATCTTTTGAAACAGGCTTTGCAGTTGGCTGGCAAATTAGAAGTGAGCAGAGCGAGGAATCATTTAAAGTTTTTCTCCAACCTGGCCCTGCTGTACCAGCAAATTGGAAAATATGCAGAGGCGGAAGAGATATACCGTGGCCTGGAAAAAAGGCTGGATAGAGGAAAGCCGGAGTTCGCCAACTTCCTCAACAATGTGGCCATCCTCGCCATGCTGATGAAAAAGGAGGACCGGGTGGAACAGATGCTGAAACAGTCAGCAGAGATCTACAAATCCACGATGACGGAAAGAAGCCCGGCCTATGCCAAAGTGATCAGCGACCTCGGCAACTTCTACCGCTACAAAGGCCGTTATGCCGAAGCTGAACCCCTGCTGCAGCAGGCAGTGGAGATACGGCTGGAGACACTGGGCGATGTACACCCCCTCTATGTGCTATCGCAGGAGGAC
>JANNUI010000629.1:0-13411 GCA_031395125.1 Chitinophagaceae bacterium
CCTGAATTTTTTCAATGCGGCAGATGTCAGTAAAATATTTTCCATCGTCGCCTCCTGTTTAAAACCCGGAGGCCGGCTGCTGATCAACAGCTGGTCCCTGGCTGAGATCGTATTCAGAACTTTCAAAGAAAGCGGATCGAGTACATTCGGGGATATGCAGTTCACAGTTCAGTCATCGATCAGCTTTCAGCCAACAAGGATAGAAACGGAGAGTACTATCATTACTGCCGATGGAAAAAAAGAAGAAAAAAAAGCAGTGGATTATATTTTTTCCATCAACGAAATAGAAGCAATGCTGCAGGCAGCCGGTCTGTTACTACAGGAAGTCTATAGTATACCGGGCAAAAAGAAATTTACTGTTGGCGAACCAAGGGCTTACATCGTGGCACAGAAAGTATAAGGGGTTTAATGTAACTTGTAACAGTTAACCATATGGCATGAGGAAATTTTTTATTCTTATTACGATTCTTATTTCAACGGGCCGGCTTGCGGCGCAAACCTGGGCCGACAATGTGGCCCCGATATTATTTTCCAACTGCGCCTCCTGTCACCGTCCCGGGGGTATTGCCCCTTTCTCCCTGCTCACTTATAATGATGCATTCAATAACCGCTTTTCCATCAGCAATGCCGTTTCAACCAAACATATGCCCCCGTGGCCGCCGGATGACAACTATGTTCACTTTACCGGTGCACGGGTACTTACACAGGCACAGATCAGCACTATTGTTAACTGGGTAAATAACGGCGCCACTTCGGGCAACCTTGCCAATGCCCCGCCACCACCGCCGCCCCCGGTTAATGCACTTGGAACTCCGGATACAACCTTAATAATTCCCAACTATACCAGCACCGCTTCGGGCAACGACGTTTACCAGTGCTTTACTCTGCCATTGCGCCTGCCATCAGGAAAATTTTTATCCGCCGCAGAAGTGGTGCCGGGTAATTCTTCCATTGTGCATCATGTTTTGCTATACCAGGATACTACCAGCAACCATGCAGCGCAGCAACTGGATAATGCAAGCCCCGGACCGGGTTACAGTAGCTTTGGAGGGATAGGAGTAAGCAGCGCTATTTTACTGGATGCCTGGGTGCCCGGCAGCACTGTGAAAAAACTGCCGGTTGTTTTCGGCAAAAGAGTGTATGCCAATTCCGACCTGGTGATGCAGATACACTACCCGGCTGGCAGCAGCGGCCAATTGGACAGTACCAAAGTGAGGTTATATTACAACAGCAATGTATCGGCAAGGGATGTGCGGGTGGAGCCGATCCTGTATCATTTTGCGCCGGTGCTGGTGAATGGCCCACTCACCATACCGGCCAATACCTTCCGCACTTTCGAAGAAAGATTTACCCTGCCATCTATTTTTAAGGCTTCTGTGCTGGCCGTTGCCCCGCATATGCACCTGGTTGGCGAGTCAGTGAAAAGCTATGCCACCAAACCCAACGGCGACACCATACGATTCATTGATATTCCGCACTGGGATTTTCACTGGCAGGGGCAATATTATTTTCAGCGCCCTGTGGCGGTTGATGGCGGAAGCACCCTCCGGGCATTTGCCACGTATAATAATACAAGTTCCAATCCCCATAACCCTAACAATCCCCCGCAAACCGTGAACCTTGGGGAAGCCACCACCGATGAGATGATGCTTGTGTATTTCGCCTTCACGGCATACCAGGCCGGCGATGAGAACATTATCATTGACAGTTCCTCCATCATCACATCAGTCCGGGACCCCTCACTCAGTATCCGGCAGTTAAAAATTTTCCCTAACCCGGCGAAGGATTATATACAGTTTTACCATCCCCGCCAGCACAAGCCTGCACAGCTGGTCATCTGGGATATGGCGGGCAGAAAAGTTTGGGAGGAGCAAATTCAGCACCAGTATCTCGTCCAGGTATCCACCCGGCGGCTGAGCCGCGGGCTGTACAGGATTTACCTGCACACCGATGGCCATATTTACAGTGGCGAAGCAGTGATCCGTTAAACAAACCAGCAACGTTGGCTGCAATTCTTCCTCCTGCTTATTGCGGAACTATGGCGGACAACCCGCCGTCGCCAAGGCTATGGCGGACAAGTAAAAAACCCCGGCGTTATGAGGACCGGGGCTTAACGTTACTGTTATGAAGGAAAAAATTATTAAGCATTATGCTTCATAGGAACAGGGTCTAACAGTTACGGTTGATGTTCTTTCAACTGGTATTGGATTTTAAAACGGGACTGCCTGGTTATTAAATTCGCCTTCGCCAAGGCTACGGCGAACAAAGTAGAAAGTTGATTGGGCGGAGAAGTGTCTCCCGGTTAAAACCGGGGTGATCTTTCAATGGATTTGGAAATTACTTTCTGGACGGTTCTGGACATTGGATGAGAAGGAAAAAAAACAGATCATCCGTGTCAATCAACTTTCTGAGCCAAAAATATATCCACAGTCAAATGTTAACAAGAGCATAACTGCCCTATTTAAAACTTTCGGATTTTACTGTCCGGGTCGTAAAAACTCCATCGTTGGTTCGTACAGTTCCGCTGCCACGTTTAAGCGCCGGTACTTTCCGCAAATACGAAATCAAGTACTTTCCCTATGGTATATGTAACAGGATCTTTTCATCTTGTGCAAGAGAATAAATACTGAATCCAATATTATTTAACAATTAATAATCCATGAAAAATCCCGAAACAAACACTGTTATCAAGGTAGCGATCGCTGACGATCATACCCTGTTCCGCACTGGTGTAAAAACAACCCTGCAGGCCCGCAAAGACATCCAGATGGTGGCTGAAGCCGAGAACGGTATGCAGTTGCTCAACCTGTTGCGCCATATCCGGCCGGATGTGGTATTATTAGATATAGAGATGCCGATCATGGACGGGCTGACCACCCTGCCCGAGATCAAGAAGCTGTATCCCGAAGTAAAAGTGATCATGCTGTCCATGCACAATGATCATTCGGTTATTTCCAAGATGATGGAGATAGGGGCTAACTCTTATCTGACCAAAGAGTCAGGTTCTGAGATGATCTATGAAGCCATCCGCGGGGTATATGAGAATGACTTTTATTTTAATGAGCTTACCAATAAGGCGCTGCTCAGCGGTCTCCGTACCAAACGCACCGCGGAATCATCCATACCGCAGGATGTGCAACTGACCGATAAGGAAGTAAACATCCTGAAACTGATGTGTGATGAGAAAAGCACCAAGGAGATCGCCGACATTGTGGACCTGAGCCCCCGCACCGTGGAAGCGATCCGGGATAAGCTGAAAACCAAGACTGGCACCAAATCCATGGCTGGCCTGGTGATGTATGCCGTGAAGGCAGGCCTGGTGGAACATCATGCATAATTTTTGAGGCAAGCAAGGCCCCCTCTAAATCTCCCCCAAGAGGGAGACTTACGAAGAGCCCGATATTAGAAGCCATCTGAATAGGATGGCTTTTTTATTTTATCTTGACTGCATGAATTATATCTGCGTCAACGGTAAAATATTGCAGGAGGATAAACCTGCGCTGCTGGTTGCTAACCGGGGATACAGGTATGGTGATGGATTGTTTGAAACAATAAAAGTGTGGAAAGGGAATATCCTGCTGCAAAACCAGCATTTCGAAAGATTATTTAGCGGTCTGTCATTACTAAAATTTGAAGTACCTGAATTATTTTCTAAGGACAGGCTGCTGAAAGAGATCCTGGAGCTGTGCGGTAAGAATGGTTGTGAAAACCTGGCAAGGGTAAGATTATCTGTATTCCGGGGCAATGGCGGCCTGTATGAAGAAGCCCGAAAACCCGGTTATGTGATAGAATGCTGGCCCCTGGATGAGTCTGCCAACCGGTTAAACGAAAATGGACTTGTGATCGGTATTTTTCCGGATGCCCGGAAAAGCTGCGACAGATTCTCAAACCTTAAGTCTGCAAATTATCAAGCGTATTCCATGGCAGCATTATATGCCAAAGAGCATAAACTGGATGATTGCATCGTATTGAATACGGCGGGCAATATTGCCGACAGCACGGTTGCCAATGTATTTCTTATTAAGAAAGGAGTCATTACTACTCCGGCATTGAGTGAGGGCTGTGTGGCAGGTGTGATGCGGAAATATTTACTTGAGAAAATACCCGGCACCGGAACAGAGGTCAAAGAAAAACCAGTAACGATTGAAGAACTGGAAAATGCTGAAGAAGTATTTTTAAGCAATGCTATTTACGGGATAAGATGGGTAAAACAATTCAGGAGTAAGAATTATCAAAGCATTGTTACCCGGGAAATCTTTCAATCATTGATAAAAACACTTATTAAATAGTTCCTACCTGGAAAAGCGGGGATTTACAAAATTATTGAGCTTGGAACCGAAGCGGTAACTGATACCAAAATGTGCTCTTAATTCGTATCCTGTAGCCAGTTGCCGGCGACGGGTGAGTACTTCTTGCGGAGATGCCTCTTCTTTTGGCAGGTTAAGCTGGTCCCGTATCAATTGAGCAGAAGTAGATATAAAAAAAGAAAGTCCTCCGGTAATCCGGATATCCAGCTCACAATCTGCTTTCAGGTTAAAATATTTCCAGTTGTGTAAATAATTATGATACTCAACTCCGAATTCTATCTCTCCCCATTTCTGTTTATAGGTAAAAGTGCTTTTAATACCATGTCCTGCCAGTGTTTCTTTGGTTTTATCATAGAGGGTTGTATCAAAATAATTATTCCTGCGTAAATCTAAAAGATAGCTGATGGTGAAATACTTTGTATTTACCTGTTTGTATGGATAAATATTATACTCAATACCCAGGCTGAGCTGGGAACGTTGTTTGATATTCGAATAAGTGCTTCGTGATAATTCAACCTGGTATCCCCATGACCAGTGATCGTTTATGCTTTTAACCAGGTAGTTTGAAAAATTATAAGAGTCATTTCTGAGAATATCTTTATGCAGATCACCAGAATCATCTTCATACTCATATTGCGATTTATCCTTGCTTCCGGACAGTTCAAACCCTGTTTTCAATGCTTCGGTTACACGGCTTGCAGAAAATCCGGCGTTTAAGCTGGAATATTTAATGGATTCTTCCGCGCTTAAATTGCCATTTACGTTTGCTTTGAATACCCAATAATTCCAGGGATCTTTTTGTTTACTGCCGGCGCTGTCCGTTTTTATTTCACCGGCCGGTTTATCCGACTTCATCTGTATAGATATGTCTTTTGCTGTCCTGGTTTTAGCGATAAAAGGAGCCAATCCAAGTTTCAGGTATTTCAACAGGAGTTCTCTTTCTTCAAAATCTGTATTATTGGCATCATTATCAAAATATATTGTATCCCGTATATGAGCAAACCGGTTTTGCCCGAAAAATATCAACTGGTATTTATCACCGCCGCTGCCGGTATTTTCATCCGTAATCAGAATATGCACATCTGCAGCAAGCCGGTCAAGCAGGAAATCGACAATGTTGATTTCGGTGCGGATATAATTCATGTCGCAGCCGGAATGGCAATCAATAAAAACTTTTAATCTTTCCTGTATAATAAAATTGCTTTGAGCAGAAGCTGAAGAAAAGTAAAAAAAAGCGAATAAAAATGAAACGACGCTCTTTTTCATAGCAAATGGTTATGTGGTTATTCGTCCGGAGTTTCCCGGCAGAACAAGATCATTTAAATGTAAAATTCGGGTTTTATTGCTACCTGAGATTCATTCTTATTTTGATCAAAGAACGTAATTGGGCAGATGGGGGATTACTCTTATTAATGAATGGAAGACTTCACCTGATGAGCGGAATGGGGCAGGCTGCAACTTTAAAGAAATAACACATCTTCATCATCCGCTTCCCGGTTATCTAACTCAAGAAATACCTGGTGTAAGTTTTCAATGGCCAATTTGCCATCCTCTCCCAGGTCAAGGCTGTAATTGTTGACATACAGGTCAATATGCTGACGCATCACTTCTTCACTCATTTCCCGGGAATGTTGCTTTACATATTCCGCGATATCAGGATAATTGGCAAAAGCAAAATCAAGGCTTTTGCGGATGAGTTCATTTACTTTCAGGGCCACCGATCTTTTTACTGATTGAGTAATTGCAATGCCGCCCAAAGGCACCGGCAGGCCCATTTTTTCTTCCCAGTACTCACCCAGGTCTTTTACTTTATACAATCCTTTTTGCTTATATGTAAAACGGTTTTCATGAATGATCACCCCAAGATCGGTTTCCTTGTTGAGCAGTGCCTCTTCGATGGCAGAAAAAAGCATGAACTTTTTATCCGTTGCTCCCGGGTAAGCAAGACTAAAAAGAAGATTGGCCGTGGTGTGTATGCCCGGCAGTGCAATGGACGCCTGGTTTATTTCATCTTCTGTGATCTCCTGGGCCGAATCTGTAATTAACAATGGGCCGACCGCCTTCCCCAGGGCGCTGCCACTGTTCAGCAGCACATATTTATCCAGCGACCGGAAAAAAGCAGGAAAGCTCAGCTTGGTAATGTCTAACCTTCCCTCCAAAGCCCATTCATTCAGCGTCTCCACATCTTCCAGCACCGCGGCAAACTCAAACCCCTCCGTATCAATTTTCTTATTCACCAGCGCATCAAAGATGAAGGTGTCATTGGGACAGGGGGAAAAGCCAAGTGTTAGTTTCATAGTTTATGTAACAGGCCGATAAGCTCATTGTTCAGGTTAGTGACCGCTTCTTTCATTTTCCATTTCCTTTTATCTCTTTCTCCCGCATAATTGCTGATGGCGCGGAGCTGGATAAAGGGAATTTTTTCCATCAGGCAAACATAATGCAGGGCGGCTCCTTCCATGGATTCAATCACGGGGTTAAAACTGTTCTTATAGAATTTTATCTTTTGATCAGCGGTCGTGATCTCATTTACGGATATCCCGGTAACTTTTTTCAGTTTTATTTTATTCAGGAACTCGTTTTTATTGACCAGCCAGCCATTTGTATAAGGGTATTGATCCCGGGGTACCAGTTTCAGGTCAAATAAGGTTTTTAGTTCACCGAGTTCAATTACAACCTGATCAGCGATGGTTTCTTTTTTAACAACGACCACTGTACCCAGGGGCAGGGCGGTGTCAAAACTTCCTCCCACACCCGCCTGGATCACCAGGCCGGGTCTTTTGATGGTGAACTGTTTTGTCAATGCATAGGTGGCCGCTGTTATACCAATACCGGTTATCAACAGGTCTGTAACCGGCTTCTTGCTGTGTTGATAATAGTCGATAAATGGAGAAATTTCCAGTACTGTAGCGGCGGCAATTAAACAATTCATGACCTTGTAAAAATAAAAGAATGTCCCGTAATTACGGGACATTATAACAAGATTAATTTTACTACTGTTGGGCTTTCCAGTCGTCTATGGCTATAGTCTTGCCAACCTTATCCTCCACAGTAATTTTTTGAAAAGACAATTTTATTTCATCAAACAGGCTGTTATTGGCTGAATTAAACTTTACATTTTCCAGCTGTCCGATGAACTGTTTGTAACCTGATACGCGGACATTCTCCAGCGTAACCGTGTAGTAATTTATTTCTGTACCCATGGCGTCGGGTTTGTAAAAGTCGATCACGACTTTTTTCAGCAATTCGTTGGTGCACAATGCCTGAAAAAACTGTGGGCTGGAGGCGCCGGTTTGTTTTAAAATAATAACCGGCTGGTGCATTCGCTTACCCGAGGCCATACCCGAAGCGGCATCGCGGGGTGTCGTCACTTCCTGCTGGTAACCGGTTATTTCGCTGCGGTCAGCAAGCATTTTTTTTGTGCTTTCCCCTTTAAATTTTCCCTGATTTGTGCCTTCTGCAAACAAGGCAATGGTTTGTGAATGAACTGCAGCACTTATTGCCAAAATGGCAATTGCGAAGAGTAAGATTTTCTTTGCCATGGTAATGTGTTTTGGCGAAGTTCTGCTTTTGTTACATATCACCGGTTTAAACCATAAACTTTCTGTTACCTTTACCGCCTGCCCGCCGTAGTTCCGCATGAGTGGTAACGAAGGCGGGCCTCACCGCTCCCTCCGCCCAAACTGCTGTGAAGGAGCTAAAAAAGTAAAGCATGGTTTACTTGACAAGATCCGAGCATTTTAATGCTGCACACAAACTGTACAACCCGGCCTGGACCTACGAAAAGAATGAGGAAGTTTTTGGTAAATGCGCCAACGAGAACTGGCATGGCCACAACTATGAACTACTGGTCACTGTGATGGGCAACCCCGACCCCGACACCGGTTTTGTTTTTGATGTAAAGAAACTAAGTACCCTTATCCGGGATCATATTATTGAACAGGTGGACCACCGAAACCTGAATGTGGATGTGCCGTTCATGGAGGGAAAGATGTGCAGCACCGAAAACCTCGCCATGGCCATCTGGACTGAACTGAAGCAGCACCTGCCGCCTGGGGTCGGGTTGCACTGTATCAAACTGTATGAAACACCCCGTATCTATGTGGAGTATTTCGGGGAATGAGGAATTGAGAACCTTTTTGTTTTTTATTCTTTATTATACATCATTGAATGAGTAAGAAAGTAGCTGTTTACAGAAGAGAACATTTCAATGCAGCCCACCGGTTGTTCAACCCCGACTGGGATGATGCCACCAATGAAAAAGTGTTTGGCAAATGTGCCCGGCCCAATTATCACGGCCATAATTATGAACTGGAAGTGAAAGTGACAGGCAAACCGGATAAAAAAACGGGGTATGTGATGGATCTGAAAGAACTGGGTGACCTTGTAAAAAGGGAGATACACTCCCGGTTCGATCACAAGAACCTGAATTTAGATACGGAAGAGTTCAAAGAACTAAACCCCACGGCGGAAAATATCGCCATTGTGATATACAAATTGCTGCGGCCTCATATCAGTGAAAAGTTAGGCATGCAGGTAAGGCTTTATGAAACACCCAGGAATTTTGTTGAATATCCAGCTACATAAACTATAATGCGATAAGTATGGCATATAAAAAAACAGAACACTACGACGAGAAAGCAACCACAGGGCTGATAGAGACTTACAAACAGGTACTGGGCTTTTTAGGGGAGGATCCGGAAAGGGAGGGATTGCTGAAAACCCCGGAAAGACTGGCCAAAGCGATGCAGTATCTTACTCAGGGTTATCATCTTGATGCAAAGGCGATCATCAATTCTGCCAAGTTTCATGAGCCGGTAAGTGAGATGATCGTGGTAAAGGATATTGAAATATACAGTATGTGCGAGCATCACATGCTCCCTTTTATCGGCAAAGCACATGTGGCGTACATTCCCAACGGATGGATCACAGGTCTTAGCAAGATCGCCAGGGTAGTGGATGCTTTTTCACGGAGACTGCAGGTACAGGAACGGCTTACGGTACAGATAAAAGATGCGATAAAAGAAACACTCAATCCGCTGGGGGTGGCCGTGGTGATCGAGGCCCAGCACCTTTGTATGATGATGAGAGGGGTGCAGAAACAAAACTCTGTTACAACAACTTCTGCGTTTGACGGCGAATTTCAGAAGAATTCAACCCGGAGTGAATTCTTGAAATTGATCAGCAACCGTTTGCATTAGAATTAAAGTCTATATTTGCTGCAACGATAAGGTTTGGTTGAACATCTTCAATCGAACTTTTTTTTTGACCCGCCTATGTCCGGATATATAATATGGACTACGGCGGGCAAGGAGACCACCTAAGCGTATAAAACAGGACCCCCGCGGGTAGAAAATAGAGTCGAACCATGAAGCATGCATTTGTATTCCCGGGCCAGGGAGCACAGTTCCCCGGAATGGGAAAAGATCATTATGAGAACAGTGCCTTTGCCAAAAAACTATTTGAGCAGGCCAACGAGGTCATGGGTTTCCGTATATCCGATATTATGTTCAACGGCACCGAAACCGACCTGAAGCAAACAAATGTTACCCAGCCTGCTGTTTTCTTACACTCCATTATTGCTTATAAAAGCATTGACCCTTCGACAAGCTCAGGGTTTCCGGATAAGGTGGCAGGACATTCACTTGGGGAATTTTCTGCACTGGTAGCCAATGGTACTTTAAGCTTTGATGATGCATTGCAGCTTGTTTCCATAAGGGCAGAAGCTATGCAAAAAGCCTGTGAGATCACCCCTTCCACGATGGCAGCTATATTAAATCTTGCTGATGAGAAAGTGGAAGCCATTTGTGCCGAAGTACAGAACGAAACAGGCGAAGTAGTGGTGGCGGCCAATTATAACTGCCCCGGCCAGTTAGTGATCAGCGGGACAGTAAAAGGAATTGATATTGCCTGCGAACGAATGAAAACTGCCGGTGCCAAAAGGGCATTGGTACTTCCTGTTGGAGGCGCCTTTCACTCACCATTGATGTTACCTGCCAAAGAGCAACTGGCAGCGGCCATTGAATCCACCAAGTTTCATAATCCCACCTGTGCCGTTTACCAGAATGTGGTGGCCAAAGCCGTAATGGATAAAGAAGAAATAAAACAAAACCTGATCGACCAGCTCACCAGCGCCGTCCGCTGGACACAAAGTGTACAGGCCATGATCGCCGACGGGGCTTCCAGATTCACAGAAGCGGGGCCCGGTAAAGTATTGCAGGGGTTGGTATCGAAGATCAATAAAGATGTAGAAGTAACCGGGGTGAACTAAACATAAACTGAGCAGTTCAACCATTCTCCGTCAAACTCCGCATTATATTTTTTGTAAAAATTGATGGCCGGTTCATTCCATTCCAGCACCTGCCAGATGATCCGGTTGAATTTTTTTTCCCGGGCTTCTTCGATCAACCGGTCCATTAAAAGCTTACCAATTCCCTTTCCTCTTGCAGCTTCGGTAACGATGATATCCTCCAGGTACATCGCCTGCCCCTTCCAGGTGGAGTAGCGGATGTAGTACAAAGCAAAACCTTGAATCGCCTCACCCCGTGAGCTGCGCTCGTTCCCTTCGTTTTGCTCGGGAACTCCTGGCGGAGAGGGTGAGGTGGCAACAAATCCCCACCAGACCGGCTTTTCGCCAAAACCACTTTCGGTAAAATGTTCTAATGTTACGGTAACATCATTTGGCGCTTTTTCATAAATGGCTAACTCTGTTATCAGCTCTAATAATCTTGGGCAATCTTCTTTTATAGCCCGGCGAATTGTAATGCTCATTTTTTATTATCAATTGTAAGTCAGTTAAGTATTTTAAATCTTTAGGGTTCCAAAGTCTCCCCTTTAGGGGAGATTTAGAGGGGCGGGGCCGCTTGTTCTAAATCAGTGATTATATCCTGCAAATTCTCAATCCCCACATTCATCCTGATCAATCCATCCGTAATGCCATATCTTTCTTTTTCTTCCTTCGGTACGCTGTGATGTGTCATCGATGCAGGATGAGATAGCAGGGTATCGCAGGTTCCTAAAGACACAGTACGTACACACATCTTCAGTTTATTCATAAAATCAATTCCACCCTGTAATCCTCCTTTCAGTTCAAAGCTGAGCATGGCGCCCGGGTGCCGCATCTGCTTGATGGCGGTAAAATGGTCGGGATGGCTGGCAAGACCGGTATAATTTACTTTTGCCACAGCAGGATGGGTTTCTAAGAAATTCGCCACTTCCATGGCATTGTGACAATGACGTTCCATCCTTACTTCCAGTGTCTTCATGCCCTGGATCAGCAGAAAAGCATCAAAGGGATTGGAGTTGCCGCCCAGCAGCCGGTGTACTTTGGTGCAATGTGTTTTCATAAATTCAACATCCCTTCCCAAAAGGATGCCACCAATGGCTGTGCCATGCCCGTTCAGGAATTTGGTGGTGGAATGAACAACAAAATCAGCTTTATACTGAAAAGGCTGTTGCAGGTAAGGGGTCGCAAAGGTATTGTCGCAGGCAATAATGCAATTGTATTGTTTGGCCAGCCGGCTCAGTTCATCCAGGTCCACACACTGGATAGTAGGATTGGCCGGTGTTTCCAGGTACATCATCCTGATCGCCGGGTCAGCCTTCAGTATTGATTCTGCTGTTTCAAGGTTTCTCAGGTCAGCTATGATAGCCGTAATGTTTAAGCCGGGCAGGATATTATTCACCAGTTCATTTGTGCCGCCATACAATGAATAATGGGTGATGATCTTATCACCCGGTTTAAGCACAGCCAGCATCAGTGTTGAAATGGCAGCCATACCGGAAGCATGAAGGATCCCTTTCACTTCCATGTTCAGGCCAAAGGTTTCCAGCGCAGCGATCTTTTCTTCGGCCTCCGTCATTGTCGGGTTGCCCCAGCGGCTGTAGATGTAGCCTTCTTCTTTCCCGCTGAAACGCCGCATGCCCTGTTCGGCATCATCATATACATAAGTACTGCTGGCATAGATGGGCACCTGGTGGGCATACAGGGGGTCCTGCTTGTGTCCTGCATGAACAGCGACTGAACCCCACCCGGTAAGGGGAAAACTTTTATCCATTTTAGTAGTTTTGTTAACGATATTTATCGGGGAGATTAAATTTTCATATCGCTATGGGTTTATTGTTTATTGTTCACCAAAAATACCCCTTTAGGTCCAAAGGACTCCTTGGGAGGGATAGGAAATGAAGGAACTGCTGAAACAGTATGCCGCCTATAATATCTGGGCCAGCCAGAAAATAATGGATGTCATCCTTTCTTTGCCCGAAGAAAAGCAAATGGCCGACATACCCAGCAGTTTCAGCAGCCTCTGCAAAACCTTGCTGCATATGTGGGATGCAGAAAGCATCTGGTGGCAACGGATGAAACTGCATGAAAGGATCCTCCGGCCCAGCGAGAATTTCAACGGCAGTATGAAGGATGTGTCGAACGGATTAACGGGCCAGTCAAAGCAATGGGAGGAATGGATCAGCCATGCATCCGACCTGGCAATCGAGCATGTGTTTGAATATAAAACATTCGATGGCACAGCATTCAAGCAGCCCACCTGGCAAATGCTCCATCATGTGTTTAACCATGGCACTTACCACAGGGGCCAGTTAATAAACATGTTGCGCCAGTTGGGCACCGAAAAATTGCCCGGCACGGACTTTATCCTCTGGAGCAGGGGCAAAAAATAATTAGCAATTCCTTATGTAAAACTTTCCCTTACTTCATCAGGAAGTAAAATAAGTGCCATGAGAAAGATTTTACCCCTTGTCATTACTGCCTTTTTATGTTCTTTCCCCAAAGTTTTCTCACAGTTACTCCATGGCCGGGTGATGACGGAGAGCGGCGATGATGCCGCAGGAATCTCAGTCCGTTTTCAGAACAAATCCAATGGTATCAGCACCAATGCAGATGGTACGTTTAAGATCATGGCTACCAGGTTGCCGGACACCCTTGTTTTTTCTGCTGCGGGATATGAACCCTACAAAGTTGTTATCACTGAGAAGAATATCAAGGACCCCAATTTTGAAGTAGTACTGCTGAATGCAAGGAAAGAAATGACTGAAGTGGTGGTGACATCTGCCATGGCAAGCAAAAGAAGCAGTAGAATGACGAGTAC
>JANNUI010000634.1:0-4521 GCA_031395125.1 Chitinophagaceae bacterium
ATCGCAGGATGAACAGAGGGATTTTTCTACACGGATATTCACCGGTTCGCCATTTTTATCCACTTCAAAAGAGACCTGCACAGAACTATTATCATTTGTTTTCTCCAGCTTGAAATCCTCCGGCATATTCAGGTTGTTGGCAAGATAGCTGTCATATTTTTCCCAGCCGTCCTTGGTTCGGGTTCTATTAATTTCCGGTTAGCGTCTTTTGAACGGGCAGCGGTATTAGGCTTCTGGTTGCTCAGCACCACTTCGGACAAGCCTTTCCGGTCTTCCTGCATCACAACTTTATTACTGGAAGCATCATTCCTCAGTTGTAAGTTATTATTATCATACCCAAGGGAGCGGATCTGCACATTCAGCACCGTATCGGTAGAAGTAAGAACGAAATTGCCATTGGCATCCGTGTAAGTGCCCACATTGTCCTGCACATTGGTCACATTGGCAAAAGGCAATCCAGTATTTGATCCATCTGTAACCTTGCCCCGGAAAGTATTTGTGGCCTGGTTTCGATAGGACTGGTCATCTGCCTGGCGGTTAGCAGTAACGGCCCTCTTGTTTTTTGAATCGTCGGTTTGTTGCTTTGCTGCTTCATCTCTCATTCCATCTTTTTCAGCGCCCTCTTTTTTAGCCAAAGGCGCTTTGGATTTCACTTCCTCTTTTGTGATCTCTGTTCCGGATATTTTTCCACCTGACCTTTCAAGATTTTCTGTTTTTTCATCCGCTTTTGCAGGAGCAGTCACCACAGGAGCACCGCCTGTTGCAACCGGCCTAATGTCGCTTGTCGCAGTTTCATTCGTTTTTTCACCAACTGTTTCCCTGGTGATAGTTCCCGGTACAGGTTTGTTTTCCTGTGTATTCCCAACCGGACCAGCTTCATTGTCTTTCGGCTTCTCTTTGGTTGTTTCTGTGCTGAGCAACCCGGATGTATTCTCAGTTATTTTGCTGATGGTATTTGTATCGGTACTGGCAGTATTTATTTCAGCTTTGGATCCGGGGGTCACCTGGGCTACTTCATTTCTTTTTTCATTAAAAGCAAACTGGTAAACCAGCAGACCAGCGCCTGCTACTACCACAATCATGGCAGCCACTTTCAAAAATGGCGTCCAGAATTTCCTGCCGGGATGCATGGAAACTACTTTAGCTCCTTCCACTTTTTCAGCCAGTCTTTTTTTGAGCTCTGCGATATCTGCTGGTGTATTCACCCCGGCAAAAGTATAACCCTCCAGTGCATCGGCGAGGAAGGGATCGTCCAGCGCAGCTTTCTCCAGATCATGCCTTTCTTTGGCAGAAAGATGGCCCTTGTGATATTTTTCAATATCCGCCGCGGAAAATTTTTTTATGTTATTGTTCGTTGCCATACCCCTATCCCCTAAAGGGGAATATTGGTTTCATTATTTATGATTATTTCTCTGCAAAATTAAAAATTCTCCTACTGTAATTCTAATTTCTGACTCCTGACTATTGACTCCCGACTCCCGACTCAACTCTCTCCATACAATTCTTCAGGTTCCTTCTCCCGTTCTGTATCAGGCTCCGCACCTGGTTCCAGTCATGCCCGGTCAATTCCGTTATCTCGTTATAACATTTGCTTTCCAGGTAAAAGAGCTTTATCGCTTCCCGTTGCTTGTCTGTTAGTGTGCCAAGGCAGTATTCCAGCTTTTTGAAATTTTCCTCTTTTTCCAGCACACCATTCAGATGCACATTTTCTTCCGATTGCACAAGTTCGGTACTGAACTCCACTGTTCTCATATTTCTCGGTGTCCGCAATTGCATCAGGCAGTGGTTCTTGGCCAGCTGGTGCAGCCAGCCTTTGAAGTTGTCCACCTCATGCTTTTTCAATTTTGATACCAGTTCCTCAAATATCTGCATCACGCTGTCTTTCGCTGTTTCCGGTTCTTTATAATACTTGAGGCATACACCATAGACCAGGTCCATGTACCGCTGGTAGAGTTCGCCCAGTACGGCCATATCACCCGATTCCTTATAAAGGGCTACCAGCTCTTTATCGGTCAGTGAGGTGTGAGATATGTTTCGTATAAAAGCCAACGGCTAAAATTAACAAATAAACCTGGCGGGGCAAATATGGGGTGAATCTTACTGAGATTTTAACTATAATTATGTTTTCGCCGTTCGGTTCCCTGAGCATCTTCGTTGCGTCGCACACTTCAGCTGTATATCGCTGCTCAGCAATGCTTCAGTATCCTGACCTCACCCCAACATGATTTACAAAAAATGGGAGTCTCTGCCACCCCTCTCTCCTGAGCTTGTCGAAGGATGGAGAGGGGAAATCGGAGTTTTCAAATATCAGGGTTGCAGTTGGGGTGAGGTCTTTTTTTATTCCTTTTTATGCAATCCCCCAAATACCGGCATCAGGGTATAAGGTTTATTATAATCTCCACTAAAACTTATTTTATGAAACGTATTCTTTTGATGATGATGCCGGTGGTATTGATCTTGCTTGCATTCCGTCCCGTTAAGACACACACAGTATCCGGCACTATTTCAGATGAAAAAGGAAGCCCGGTGTCTTATGCGTCTGTAAAAGTTAAAGGTACTGGCAGCGGGGCATCTGCTGATTCAAAGGGAACATACAGGATCATGACCCCTAATTCAAGTGCAACACTGCTCTTTTCAGCTGTGGGGTATGAAACAGTTGAAGTTAATATCAATGGCCAATCTGTAGTGAATGTTACACTGAAAACGGCATCGTTGAAAAACCAGGAGGTGCTGATCAGAGGTATGGCCTCGAAAAAAAATATGGATGGAAGGGGATATTATTCCGGCTCACCCGTTACTTCAGGAACGTATCAATCCATGGATGAAACCTATTACAGGAGGGAAAGAGATGGGGAAGGATTGGTGGACTTCAACCGGGAAGGTTATGATAAGATCACGGAGAACCGTTTCCTGAAAGCTACCGATAACCCGCTTTCCACTTTTTCCATTGATGTGGATGCTGCTTCTTACAGCAATATCCGCCGCTTCCTGAACAACAGCCAGCTGCCCCCCGCCGGTGCGGTGCGGATCGAAGAAATGGTGAATTATTTCAAATATGAATACCCGCAGCCAACCGGCGATGAACCATTTTCTATCAATACAGAAATTTCTGATGCGCCATGGAACAAAGACCACAAACTGGTGCTGATAGGTCTGCAGGGTAAAAAAATACCTACACAGAATTTACCTCCCTCTAATCTCACCTTCCTGATAGATGTATCCGGCTCCATGCAAAGCGCCGATAAACTGCCACTCGTAAAAGCCTCCATGAAAATGCTGGTGGACCAGTTAAGGCAGGAAGATTGATCTCCATAGTGGTGTATGCCGGTGCGGCAGGACTGGTATTGCCTCCCACAAGCGGTGCCGATAAAACAAAAATTAAGGATGCTATCGATAAGCTGGATGCCGGTGGTTCCACTGCTGGTGGCGCCGGTATCAAACTGGCCTACAAAGTAGCCGGCGAAAATTTTATGAAAAAAGGGAATAACCGTGTCATATTATGCACCGATGGTGATTTTAATGTCGGGGAAAGCAGTGATGATGCAATGGAAAGACTGATAGAACAGGAGAGAAAAGGCGGTGTGTTCCTGACCGTACTCGGCTATGGAATGGGCAACTACCAGGATGCCAAGATGCAGAAGCTGGCCGATAAAGGAAACGGAAACCATGCTTACATAGATGGGATCAGCGAAGCAAAGAAAGTGCTGGTGAATGAATTTGGCGGCACACTCTTTACCATTGCCAAAGACGTGAAACTGCAGGTGGAATTCAATCCTTCCAAAGTGCAGGGTTACCGCCTGATCGGTTATGAAAACAGGATGCTGGCCAAAGAAGATTTTAATGATGATAAGAAGGATGCAGGTGAATTGGGAAGCGGACACACGGTAACTGCTTTATATGAAGTGATACCGGTGGGAGTGAAGAGCAGCTTTCTGCAAAAGGTGGATACATTAAAGTACCAGGGCAATGTACAGCCGCTCAGCAAAACATCTTATACCGATGAGATCATGACCGTGAAGTTCCGATACAAAGCTCCCGATGGAGAGGTGAGCAAACTGATCGAGCACCCTGTTAAAGACAACCAGATCGCAATTGCCAAAACTTCTGAGAACTTCCGTTTTGCAGCAGCCGTTGCGGAGTTCGGCATGCTGCTCCGCAATTCGGAGTTCAAATCAGCTGCATCATTCGACAATGTGATCGCACTGGCCCGCAAAGCGAAAGGCACAGATGAGGAAGGCTACCGCTCGGAGTTCATAAAACTGGCAGAAAGCGCACAAATGCTGGCCAAAGCGAAGCCTGAGACTAAGAAAGAAGACATCAGTTCCCGATGAAAATAAAAAATATAGAATAAGAAATACGGAATAAGAAAGTGGTTCGGGAGATAAATAAGTCTTCGATACTTTTCCGGTTCTTTATTTCTTATTCCTTATTCTTCTGTTCATTTGCTCACACCGGCTACAATTCTTTTTGAAAACTCAATTTAATCACAGTCTCTGACCTCTCTCCGCCAGCTGGCGGAGA
>JANNUI010000641.1:0-5803 GCA_031395125.1 Chitinophagaceae bacterium
CACTTTGCTGCCGAAAGCCACAGCATGGAAGACAAGGCAGTGAACTATACGCTTCGTCAGCCGGTCGGTATTGTGGGTTGCATCTCTCCCTGGAACCTGCCTTTGTATTTATTTACCTGGAAGATCGCCCCGGCCCTGGCAGCCGGTAATTGTGTTATCGCCAAGCCGTCAGAAGTTACACCTGTAACTGCTTTTCTCTTATCTAAAATTTGCAAAGAAGCCGGTTTACCGGATGGAGTGCTGAATATCATTCATGGCACCGGTCCGGGTGCAGGGGAAGCGATCGTCGCTCACCCGGAAATAAAAGCGATCTCCTTCACCGGAAGTACAAGGGCAGGCGAACGGATCGCCGGTATCGCCGCTCCGAAATTCAAAAAACTTTCATTGGAACTGGGTGGCAAGAACCCCACTATCGTTTTCGCCGACTGTGATTGGGACAAGATGATGAAGACAACAGTGCTGTCTTCATTTTCTAACCAGGGCCAGATCTGCCTCTGTGGGTCAAGGATATTGGTCGAAGAAATCATCTATGAGAAATTTAAAACTGAATTTGTGAAAAGAACAAAGGAACTGACCCTGGGTGATCCTTTGGAAGATAATATCAGCCAGGGGGCCATTGTCAGTAAAGTTCATTTTGATAAGATCATGCGCTGTATTGATACGGCAAAGCAGGAGGGAGGAAAGGTATTGTGTGGTGGCAGGGCAGCGAAACCCGAGGGCCGGTGTGCCAACGGCTATTTTATCGAACCAACAGTAATTGAAGGATTGGGTCCCGGCTGCCAGACCAACCAGGAAGAGGTCTTCGGTCCGGTAGTCAGCTTGCAATCTTTTAAAACCGAAGAAGAAGCTTTGTTGTTAGCAAATGCCACACAATATGGATTGGCGGCAACGATCTGGACGCAGGATATTTCAAAAGCAAACCGTGTAGCGGCGAAGGTGGAAAGCGGTATCATCTGGATCAATTGCTGGCTGCTCCGGGATCTGCGTACTCCCTTCGGCGGCATAAAAAACAGCGGGGTTGGCAGGGAAGGTGGTTGGGAAGCGCTGCGGTTTTTTACGGAGGCGAAGAATGTTTGCATTCAATTATAGAACGCAGATTGTTATGATTTTGATGATCAACGCAGAAGATCATAAACAATCTAAATCATCATAAAAATCTGTGTTCAGCTGTATTATGAAAGAAATTATCAAAACGGATAACGCCTCTGCTCCTCTTGGGGCTTACCCACATGCAAGAAGGGTGGGTAACCTGCTTTTTCTTTCCGGCATCGGCCCGAGGAATCCGAAAGACAATTCCATTCCCGGTTTGGAACTGGATAAAGACGGAAACATTGTCAAGTATGATATCGAAGCTGAATGTCATGCTGTTTTTGCGAATGTAAAGGCCGTGCTGGAAGCCAGTGGCAGCAGTTGGGAGAAGATCGTTGATGTAACGGTCTTCCTCACAAATATGAAAAAAGATTTCCCGGTGTATAATAAAGTATATGCTGATTATTTTACTTCGGTACAGGCCTGCCGTACCACCGTGGAGGTAAAAAGCCTGCCGACGCCGATTGCGATTGAGTTGAAAGTAATTGCAGTTGTAGATTAAGAATTAATCGCAGAGAAAGAAGAACGCAAAGATTTCGCAGAGATGCTCTGCGACACCTCTTGTATCTCATGCCTGCCTGCCGGCAGGCAGGTTCTCTGCGGTAAAAAAATAACAATGAATTTTCAAAATACACTTTCATTTGCAAAGGGTCTGGATGAAAAAGACCCGCTGAAACATTTCCGGGAGATGTTCTATATCCCCATCCTGTTCGGAAAAGAATGTATCTATTTCACCGGCAACTCACTGGGCTTGCAGCCAAAGCGTACACAGGACTATGTGGTGGATGAACTGGAGGACTGGGCCAGCCTGGGCGTGGAAGGCCATTTGCATGCAAGAAATCCCTGGTTGCCATATCATGAAATTTTTCCAAATCAATTATCAAAGATCATTGGCTGCCTTCCGCAGGAGGTGGTGGTGATGAATTCACTCACGGTTAACCTTCATTTACTGATGGTGAGTTTTTACCGCCCGACAAAACAACGGTATAAAATTATTTGCGAGGCAAAAGCATTTCCTTCCGACCAGTATGCTTTTGAAACACAGGCAAAGTATCATGGCTTTGATTCTGCTGATGCTGTGATTGAAGTTTCGCCAAGGGATGGTGAGTATGCTTTGAGAACTGAGGATATTATAAAAATAATTCAGCAACACGGAGATAGTGTGGCTGTAGTTTTATTTGGCGGCGTCAATTATTACACCGGGCAGTTCTTCGATTTGAAAGTAATAACTGAAGCGGCTCATTCTGTTGGAGCTTATGCAGGATTTGACCTGGCGCATGCAGCAGGGAATGTTGAACTTCATATGCATGACTGGGATGCTGATTTTGCCTGCTGGTGTTCTTACAAATATCTGAACAGTGGTCCGGGCGCTGTGGGCGGTGCTTATATCCATGAAAAACATGCGGCCAGTAAAGACCTGCCACGATTCGCCGGCTGGTGGGGATATAAAAAGGAAACAAGATTTCAAATGGAGAAAGGCTTTGAGGCGATACCAACAGCAGAAGGATGGCAGTTAAGTAATGCTCCTGTACTTTCAATGGCTGCTCATAAAGCTTCATTGGATGTTTTTGAGGAAGCCGGAATGGAGAACCTGCATGCCAAGCGAAAACAACTGACGGCCTGCCTGCATTTTGTGTTACACGATATTAACAGCCGGCTGCCAGCAAAAGCAATTGAAATAATCACACCGGCCAATGAGGAGGAAAGAGGATGCCAGGTTTCGATGCTGATGATGAAAAATGGAAAGCAGGTATTTGATGAATTAACAAAACAGGGAGTCATTACCGACTGGCGGGAGCCGAATGTGATCCGGGTAGCACCGGTGCCCTTGTATAATTCTTTTGAAGATATATATAGGTTCGGCGGGATAATAAATACTATTATAAATTAAAACGACCTGAAACCCCTCCTTCGGAGGGGCTTGGGGAGGCCGGTATGAAAAAAGACATTACAATAATCGGCGCCGGGCTTGTCGGTTCCTTACTTTCCATTTATTTATCCAAAAGGGGCTATAAAGTAAAATTGTTTGAACGCCGCGGAGATATGCGGAAGGAAAAAATGATCGCCGGACGTTCCATCAACCTGGCATTAAGCGACCGTGGCTTGCTGGCATTAGAAAAAGTTGGGCTTGCCGGTGAGATCAGGAAAATATCTATCCCGATGCATGGTCGTTTTATTCATAACCCGGATAGAACAACCGCTTTTCAGCGGTATGGGAAAGAAGGACAATATATCAACTCGGTCTCAAGAGCCACACTGAACATGAGGCTGATGGATCTGGCTGAGCAGCAGGGAGTAGAGATATTCTTTGATCATAAGTGCCATACAATAGACTGGAAGAAAAATTCCATCAGTTTTGAGCTTTCGGACTCACGACTCACAACTCACGACTCCCGACTCATCTTCGGTTCCGATGGAGCTTTTTCTGCCGCCCGCCTCCAGCACCAGCTGCAGCATGATCAGTTCAATTACAGCCAGTATTATATTGATTGTGGTTACAAAGAGCTGACGATCCCGCCAACAGCTGCTGGTGATTTTGCCATGGAAGTAAATGCCCTGCATATCTGGCCAAGGAAAAATTATATGCTGATCGCTTTGCCTAATTTGGATAAAACATTCACCTGTACTTTATTCTTTCCGTTTGAAGGTGAAGCATCTTTTAAAAAACTTACCACAAAAGAAAGTGTAAAGGATTTTTTTGAAAGAACATTCCCCGATGCTGTGCCGCTGATGCCGGATTATATCAATGAGTTCTTCACCAATCCCGCTTCTTCATTGGTAACTATAAAATGTTTCCCCTGGATAAGAGAGGATAAATTTGCACTGATCGGCGATGCGGCCCATGCCATTGTTCCTTTCTTCGGGCAGGGAATGAACTGTGGTTTTGAGGATTGCCGCATACTGGATGAATTAATTGAAAAGAACGGGGATGACTGGCACACTACTTTACAAGAATACCAGGCATTGCGCAAGCCGGACGGGGATGCCATTGCTGACCTGGCCATCAATAATTTTACGGAGATGCGGGAAAAGACAGCCGACCCGAAATTTTTACTGCAAAAAAAAATAGAAGCAAGACTGCATGATAAATTCCCTGATCAATGGATACCGGCCTATTCGCAGGTTACTTTCAGTCCGCATATCCGTTATTCAGAAGCATTGCGAAGAGGGCAGCTGCAGGAAGCCGTTATGCAGGAGGTGATGAACATACCGGGAATAGAGGAGAAATGGGAGAGTGCTGAGATCGAAAAGATGATATTGGGAAAAACAGAACGCAGATAATTATGATTTTTAAGATTGACACGGATAAAATCTTAATTAATCATCAGCATCATAAAAATCAGCGTTCCCGCTTACCTTCGCAGCAATGACCCGCCAGCAACTCATTGACCAAATAAGAAAGAAGAAATCCTATCTCTGCGTTGGCCTGGATACCGACATTACGAAGATCCCCCAACACCTTATAGGCGAACCCGACCCGGTATTTACATTCAATAAAGCCATTATTGATGCTACAAAAGATCTGTGCGTCAGTTATAAGATCAATACCGCCTTTTATGAAGCGCTGGGAGCAAAGGGCTGGGAAGCGATGGAGAAAACCGTTCATTACATCGGAGATGCACATTTTAAAATTGCCGACGCCAAGCGGGGTGATATCGGCAACACATCTGACCAGTATGCCAAAGCTTTTTTTGAAACGATGCCCTTTGATGCAATTACTGTGGCACCTTATATGGGTGAGGATAGTGTAAAGCCTTTTTTACAGTATAAAGGGAAATGGGCGATTGTGCTGGGATTGACTTCCAATAAAGGGGCCGGTGATTTTGAATTGCAGCCAATGGTTAGTGGGGACACTAACCATGGCAACCTGTTATATGAGAAGGTTCTGAAAACTGTTTCTACCTGGGGCAGCCCGGATAATCTGATGTTTGTTATCGGCGCCACACAGGCTGATGCATTTACTAATATCCGGAAACTCACTCCCCGTCATTTCTATCTTGTTCCGGGTGTGGGAGCGCAGGGTGGCAGTTTAAAGGAGATCTCTGAAAAAGCAATGAATAGCGACTGCGGCATCCTGGTGAATGTGAGCAGGGCTATTATTTATGCTTCCGGAGGGGAAGATTTTGCAGTTAATGCAAGCGTTATTGCCAAAGAGTATCAGGAGGAAATGAAGAACTATTTATTCAACAATTAGGGTCATTATAATTTTTTTCTATGTTTAACTTTTCATGGTTTTAGAAACCATGCTCTGCAGGTTTCATCTGTGGAAAAAAACTGGAGCAGCATTTGCGCCACTTTCTGGCGGCCGCTGGTTGACGGATGTGTTCCATCAGTTGCATAGTCGGAAGGCAACCATACCAACCCATCACTTCTTGCTGAGTCGCCTTTTGCCCAAAGTGTTGGACCCCAGGAAAGCCATGCAGAAACCGGGCTTGCTCCGGAATAAACAAGACCAGCATCACCTGAAATCTGATCGGCAATCAGCCGTTTTACGCACCATCCTGTGTACCACGCAAAAGGTTCAGGATTCAGATTGGTGGTTGCATAACCCGCATAAATTCTTTCACTGAGATAGCAAAGTTTTAAATTGGGGAACTTGGTTTTCAATATTTGCATCACTGACTTGTACTTGCTTTTCAATGCATCCGGATAAGTAGCAAATGCTGTATCAGTTGGACCTGCTTCGGCTTCTTTAAACCATATGATTTGTACC
>JANNUI010000016.1:0-1719 GCA_031395125.1 Chitinophagaceae bacterium
CCTCCGCAGTTCATAGGCGCCGTAATCTTTGTTTCGGCCTTCAAAAACCAGGTCGAGAAGATCAGCGGACAGAATTTTGTTGGCTTCCATTACTTAATTTTTTAATTAGATGCTTTTCATTCGTTTTTCCACAAGGTTTCAGGGCCTTATTTGATACCATGGGCAGCTTCAGTAGCCCGTATCAACTTCATTTCATCTTCAAACAATTTGACCATGGCATACCTTTTTACCTGGTTGATGGTCATTTCGTCCAGGATGTCCACCGTGTTTTTGTAAGTGGCATCTTCATTGGGCTTGATGATCACCATAAAATCAATATCCTCACAGGCTTTCTCCCAATTGGGATCCCCTCTTTTTTTTGCAGCTGCTTTCTCGTCTTCACAGGCCTTGGGATTCGCCTTGGCAGGGTCAAACCGGCTTTTTACTTCTTTCTTTTTGTCAATGATGATCTGCCTGATGCCTTTATATGTCGTCTGTTTGAAATTGGAAGCATCCGGCTCCAGCTTACCGGTATAATAATACACCTGGTCGGCCTTACCAAGAAGGACACTAAGCACCCCCGATTCCTTCACTTCTGTTTTCTTCTCAGGGTCATCCACATCTTTCGGCATGTTCAGGTCCAATGTGGTGGGTGAACTCATAGTAGCTGTGAACACAAAGAATGTGATCAGCAGGAAACCGAGGTCCACCATCGGTGTCATATCCACACGGGTAGAAAGTTTTTTGGCTTTCTTCACTCCCCGGCCTTTTTTGTGGCCACTGTCCTCACCGCTGGTATCAATGCTTGACATATACTAATGATTTTGTTTTACTGAATTAATTTTCCGGTTTAAAATACTTCGTTTTATCAAAGTCTGACCCCGCGGGGGCATCGTCCAGCGCTGTAACAAGGTTGTATTTGAACTCCTCATTCTTTTTTAGCGCAGTGATCACCGCTTCAAACGTCGGGTATTTTGAACTTCCGTCACCCTTGATCAGGTATTTAAATCCTTTTTCGCCGGCGAATGCTTCCTTGGCGGCCCTTATCCACCATATTAACTGGTTGTTCAGGGTGTCAAGCACCGGGATACCGGTCTGCTTCAGCGATATCTGTTCTCTGGCAGGTGTCCCCAGCAATTGCTTTAGTCCTCCAAATGGCACCCCCACCATATAGGTCTGCCTGTAATTGGCTATTTCGGCAGGGCTCAACCCGAGGCTCTGGCTGGTATTGATGCTATTGATGACGGTAGTGTACTTGGATTCATCCTTATCCGAAAGAACAGAAAAGAAAACCCGGTTGGAGGAATCAATTGTGATCAATACCGCATTATTCTCCGGTAATTTTTGTGACAAAACAGAAGCAGGTGTCTTTATCTCCACCGGCTCGGGTGGTTTGAACTTGGTAGCCATGATAAAAAAGGAGAGGATCAGGAAGGCTATGTCCACGAAGGGGGTCATATCCGTATCCGTACTCTTCTTCGGCAACTTTACACTTGGCATAATGTTTTTTATTTACGTTTTAGATGAATTTTTTTCTCATTTCCATACAATTTTCCGATCCTGTCCCGGCTTATTTATACAGGGAAGCGAAGCTCTGGGTCAGGGTGAAGCCTGATTCATCTATGCCATAAGTGATTGAGTCTATCTTGGTCGTAAATATGTTGTACATGATAAGGGCCACAGCGGAAGTACCGATACCAAGGGCCGTATTATACAGGGCCTCAGAGATACCAACAGCCA
>JANNUI010000031.1:0-9608 GCA_031395125.1 Chitinophagaceae bacterium
ACTCCGCAGAAAATTTCCCGATGATGTACTTTGTGTGGATGGAGAAAGCCATAACCTGGGCAAAAACAACAGTTTTATGGGAACCCATATCCTTGTTCCAAAAGAAGGAGTGGCTGTTCATATCAATGCCTTCAACTTCCCGGTATGGGGAATGCTGGAAAAAATTGCAGTAAACCTGCTGGCTGGAGTGCCTGCTGTTGTAAAGCCGGCAACCGTTACTTCCTATTTAACTGAAGCGGTAGTAAAAGAGATCATCGCTTCAAAGATTTTACCCGAAGGAAGTTTGCAGCTTATCTGTGGCAGCGCCGGTGATCTGCTCAACTATGTGAGTTCACAGGATGTGGTGACCTTCACCGGCAGCTCCTCCACTGGTTTGATGCTGAAGAAAACAACAGCCATCCTGGAAAATAATGTTCCTTTTAATATGGAGGCCGACAGCCTCAATTGCATTGTACTTGGCGAAAATGTGTCACCCGGCAAACCGGAATGGGACATCTTCATCAAAGAGATAAGAAAAGAAATGACCCTGAAAGCAGGGCAGCGCTGCACCGGCATCCGTCGCATATTTGTTCCGGCTGCCAAGATGGAGGATGTATGGAAAGCGATTGCTTTTTCTTTATCGCAAACAGTGATCGGCAACCCGCTGAATGAAAAAGTCAGAATGGGGAGCCTGGCCGGGGAAACGCAGCGCAAGGAAGTAAAAGAACAAGTACAAAAATTACTGGCCTCATCTCAAATCGTTTATGGTTCATTAGACAGCGTGGAAGTGATAGACGCTGATGCGGTGAAAGGCGCATTTATGTCGCCGTTATTGCTGATGAATTCAACACCCTTTACTGCAAAAGAAGCACATGAAGTGGAAGCTTTTGGACCGGTGAGTACCATCATGCCGTATAAGAATATGGAGGATGCCATTGCCCTGAGCAAACTGGGCAAGGGAAGCCTGGTTACCACTATCGTTACCGCAGATTATAAAGAGGCAAGGCAATATGTTATAGGTACTGCCACGCACCATGGACGTATTTTGGTGCTGAATAATGAATGCGCCAAAGAAAATACCGGTCATGGCTCACCCTTGCCATTGCTGGTGCATGGGGGCCCGGGCCGTGCAGGCGGCGGCGAAGAGATGGGCGGCATAAGGGGAGTGAAACATTATTTGCAAAGAACGGCGTTACAGGGCTCACCAACAACGCTGACTGAGGTCACAGGAGTTTACCAGCCCCATGCAAAAGGAAAAGACGGAGGCAAACATCCATTCAAAAAATATTTTGAAGAACTGCAGATCGGCGAACAGATCCTTACCGGGAAAAGAGTGATCACTGCAGAAGATATCGACCGCTTCGCTGATCTGAGCGGCGATCATTTCTATGCCCATATTAAAACCACAGATTTTACCGGTACCATGTTTGAACAGCAGGTGGCGCATGGTTACTTCATCATGAGCCTGGCAGCGGGCTTGTTTGTGGACAGCTATGATAAGAACCCGGTGCTGCTGAATTATGGCATTGATGAACTGCGGTTTACCAAACCGGTGTATCCCGGCGCCGAAATTCATATCCGCTTTACGTGTAAAGAGAAATTACCCAATGACAAACGGGTGGTGGAAAAACCAGAGGTCCCGATAGCTATCGGGATTAAAAGGGGAGACGATATTGATAAAGGGATAGTGAAATGGCTGGTAGAGATGATCGATGAAACCGGGGAAGTGACAGGGGTGGCTACGATACTGACCATGGTTGCCAGAAAATTTCAATCATAAAACTCTAACTGCAATGGCGGAACCATACGTAAAAAGCGAACTGCACAAAGGGGTCAAGACCATTGAATTCTTTCACCCGCAGAGCAATTCATTACCGGGTAAAATACTGCAAGAGCTTGCAGCGGCTATCACCCATGCCGGCGAAGATCCGGATGCAGTTGTGATCATTCTGCGCTCGGCCGGGGAAAAGGCATTTTGTGCCGGTGCATCTTTTGATGAACTGGCGGCCATTAAAAATGAAGCAGAAGGCCTGCAGTTCTTTAGCGGTTTCGCCCATGTTATTAATGCCATGCGGACTTGCCCCAAACTCATCATTGGCCGTATCCAGGGCAAGTGTGTGGGTGGTGGTGTTGGCCTGGTTGCATCAGTTGATTACGCAATAGCTGCAGAAGCGGCAGAAGTAAAACTCAGTGAACTTGCTGTTGGTATCGGGCCTTTTGTTGTCGGCCCGGCAGTGGAACGAAAAACCGGCACTTCAGCTTTTTCCCAGCTTGCTATTGATGCCACTATGTGGCGTACGGCAGAATGGGCAAGGAGAAACGGGTTGTTTGCAGAAGTACATCAGTCAGTCGAACAAATGGATGAATCCGTTCGCCGCCTTGCTGATACGCTGGCTCATTCCAGCCCCCGGGCAATGGCGGAAATGAAAAAAACATTCTGGAAGGGAACCGAACACTGGGATAAGCTTCTTGTCGAAAGGGCTGCCATCAGCGGCAGGCTGGTACTGAGTGATTTTACAAAAAATGCGATAGCCAGATTCAAAACAAGGTAAGCCTGTTCTATTCCCCCATCGCAATGGAGGCTTCGAGCCTGGCGACCTTTTTATTGACCAGCAGGAAGATGATCTGCTTATCCCATTTGTCATCACTTACATTAATATAATAGTTTGTTTTGCTGAGCTCCCAGGTGCTGTCATTCACCATTACATTTTCCGGACCCATGTTAATGGGGTTTTCTTTATAGACAGCAAGAATAGCAGACCTGTCATCACCCACACCGAGGCCGCTTTCTGTTTTGCAAAGCGGACTGCTGGTGCTTAGCCCTGTAAGCTCCATTTCATTGGTCTTTTCTTCAGCATACATTTTTTGAAAATAGAGCATAACCTCCATCTCACCATAACTGGCCGTGGCGGTATCCACCCAAACCTCCCCGGTATCATTGGCATGTTTCATGGCCAGGGGCTGATCCAGCAGTTTCTCAATGTCTTTTTGCAGCATACCTATTTTCAGATCGCCGATACCCTCTTTGGAAAAAAGGTATTTTGCATCAACATCTTTTTTATCTGTTTTCGTGGAAGATTTTTGCTTATCGCCCTGGCTGCAGGCCGAAAAAATCAGCGTTGCTGATACTATAAAGAGTAAATTTTTCATAAAACAATTATTGGTTTAAGGTTATGAATGAAGGCATTAAATATTTTTATGTTAAAGCCGGCAAACCGGGCTTGCATGCAATCCGCTTACTCCGAATCGTCATAAAAAGAACCGACCTCAATGGAATAGACCTTATTATCTTTTAAGTAAAAAATGATTTGCGGCCCCTCACGACCCTCTCTTACTTTTACCAGATACAGGGTTTTACTGCGGGTGGTATAAGTGTCATCAGCATAATCAGGCTCCATGAAGAGCAGGTAGTTATCAAAAGCATCAATGATCTCCTGCTTGCTTGCGCCGATGCCGATGCCGCCAGCTGTTTTGCACAATGGGCTGCTGGTCATCATACCGGTAACCCGCATGTGAAAACTGTCTCTCTTCATATAAGCATAGGTTCGTACAAAACCCATCCGTAGTTCTGCATCTTTATACCTGACAACGGCAGAATCTGACCATGAACCACTTACAGTATCCGTTGGGTTGGTGAGTGGTACCTTTTTATTGAGCATCTTTTCCAGTTCTTCCTGTGTCATGCTGGTTTTAACAAGGCCAATTCCGTCCAGGCTGACGAGATAATCAGTATTTTCATTCTGCACAGGCTTTTTATCTTCTTTCTTACCGCCACAGGCAGCCAGGAGAAAAAGATAAGGCAGTAATAATTTTCTCATTGCAGGAATTTTTGATGATTACTGAAAGTTAAATAATAATCCGATGTCATCCCTTTTACTTACGTTCAATTCGGCAAATTTTTACAAACTCTGCGATAAACTCGCAAAAAGTGATACCGAACTTGCCGGTATCATCAAACTGTATGGCTATCCGCCCATGTGGACCCGGCCGGCCAGTTTCCAGAGCCTCGTACTATTTATACTGGAGCAACAGGTTTCGCTGGCTTCTGCTTACGCGGCATTTAAAAAACTAAAGGACAGGATCGGGTTTGTCACCCCGGCCAAGATCCTTGCCTTATCCGATGAAGAATTAAGGGCCTGTTATTTCAGCCGGCAGAAAACTATTTATGCCAGGGAACTGGCCCTGGCGGTTCAAAAACGTAAACTAAACCTCCGGCAACTTGGCAGCATGCAGGAGGATGAAGTGAGACTGGAACTGAAAAAAATCAAGGGTATCGGCGACTGGACAGTGGATGTGTACCTGATGCATTCGTTGCAGCGGACAGACCTGTTCCCGCTGGGTGACATTGCTTTGGTGAACAGTCTGAAAGAAGTAAAGCAACTGAAGAAAGAGGTTAGCAAAGAAAAAATGCTGAAGATAGCCGAACTCTGGCGGCCCTACCGGACGATCGCTGCGATGATCTTATGGCACAGTTATATCAAGAAAAGAAATATAAAACTCCAGGGCTAAGAGTATAAATGAGAAAAAAGAGGTAAGGAGGAATTTCGCCAGAGGTTAGGATAATTTATTAATATCAGGCTTCTTCTCTGCCAGCATTATTAAACACACGGTGAATGCCTTCTTTCATCTTCGACACTTTAAAGTTAATAAGCATTCCGTGTTTTAGATTCAGTAATGATAACTGGGTCTGAACCTGATTAAAATAGACTGGGGGCAGAGGATGAAGTGATTTAAGCTCTACTATTAATTTCCCTTCTATAAGTAAGTCAATTTTATAAGCGTCTTTCACATACAATTCTTCATATTCAATCGGCAATAACAGTTGTCCCTCAACTATAAGCCCGAGTTTAACTAATTCGTAGTATAAAATTTCCTCATAAACTCTTTCAAAACAACCCGGACCGATTTTAGTATGTATTTTAATACATAAGCCAATCACTATTTCTGTCAACTCATTAATAGGTATAGGTCTTTTAAATTCCATCTCCTTCACTTTTTTTCTCCTTTAAACTCTTAGCTTAAATATTAAGCCCCCCGCAAACACTAATGGTCTGACCTGTGATATAACTCCCCAAATCACTTGCAAGGAACAAGCTAACATTGGCAATGTCCTCTGCCGTAGCAAAACGTCCCAACGGGATCCCTGCCCGGTATTTATCACCGGCCTCCCCTTCTTTTAAATAACTCGTCATATCTGTTTCCACAAAACCCGGCGCTATGGCATTGCAGCGGATATTACGGCTGCCGAGCTCTTTGGCAACGCTTTTTGTAAATCCAATAATGCCTGCCTTGGATGCTGCATAACTGCTCTGCCCCGCATTGCCTATCTCACCAATAATAGAACTCATATTAATGATGGAACCTGATTTCGCTTTCATCATAGGCCGGATGACCTGCTTGGTCATATAAAACACACTGTTCAGGTTCACCTGTATCACATCATTCCATTGTTCCGGTGTCATGCGCAGCAATAAGTTGTCTTTGGAGATGCCGGCATTGTTCACACACACATCCACGGTGCCAAATTCTTTCAGCACATCATTTACCAATGCCTCGCACTGTGCAAAATCACCAGCGTTGCTTTTGTATGCCTTAGCTTTTACACCCATTGCAGAAAGCTTTGCTTCCAAAGCAGCTGCCTTTTCAGCGCTGCTGTCGCTTACATAGGTAAAGGCCACATGGGCGCCATGCTCTGCAAATTTTAAAGCAATGCCCTCCCCGATGCCACGGGCAGCGCCGGTTATGATGGCAACTTTTCCTTCGAGTAATTTCATTTTGGGTTATTTATTGACAAATGTAGGAGTAATCAGCAGCAGTATCTCTTCCAGCAATTTCCGTTCATTACTCAACCTCGGCACTTTATGCTGCCCCCCGAGTTTACCTTTGCTGCGCAGCCATTCATTAAAGGTCCCTTTTCTTACTACATGAACAACCGGCAGGCGGAGCGCAATACTCTTGTGCCGCTTGGCCTCGTAATCACTGTTGATGTTTTGCAGAGCATTGTCAAGTTCGACAGTGAAATCCTTAATACTGGCCGGTTCCAGTTCAAACTCTATCAGCCACTCATGGGCGCCGTTGGAGCTGTCGGAGAAATAAACAGGGGCTGCTGTATAATCATTCACAACAGCATTTGTTTTTTCGCAGGCTATGGCAATGGCTTTATCCGTATTATCCACGATCACTTCCTCTCCGAAGGCATTGATATAATGTTTCAGCCTGCCGGAAACCTTGATGCGGAATGGTTCCAGGGAAGTGAACCGGACCGTATCGCCCAATAAATACCGCCAGAGACCGCCGTTGGTACTGATGACAGGCGCATAGTTTTTGCCGGTCTCCACATGTTGCAGTCCAACGGTCTGCGGCTCTTTTTTCCCATACTCGCTTACCGGCATGAACTCATAGAATATGCCATGGTCAGTAAACAGCAGCAGCCCGTCATCCCCCGGTTTTTCCTGTGCTGCAAAAAAACCTTCACTCGCATTATACATCTCGAGATAATTGATATCCTTCCCGATCATTTTCTGAAATTGTTCTCTGTAAGGGGTGAAGGAAACACCACCATGTATGTATAGTTCAAGAGCTGGCCACACTTCGGCAATAGTTTTTTTGCCGGTTATCTCCAGTATCCGTTTGAATAATACCAATGTCCAGGTGGGCACGCCGGATACAGAGGTCACATTCTCTTTGATAGTTGACTCAGCGATCTTTTCGATCTTGCTTTCCCATTCATCCATCAGGGCGATGCTGAGATTGGGTGTTTGCAGCCAATGTGCCCAGAAGGGGGAATTCTGAAACAGCACCGCACTCAGATCGCCAAACTGCGCTTCAGTATTCACCGGGTTGATGCTGTGGCTGCCGCCGATCAGAAGGCCCTTGCCTGTCAGCAGTTCAGAATCGGGTTTATACTGGTAATACATGCTCAGCACATCCTTCGATGCTTTATAATGGCAGTCTTCGAGGCTTTCATCGCTGATGGGAATAAACTTGCTTTTATCACTGGTGGTACCGCTGCTTTTGGCAAACCAGTACACGGGGGTGTTCCATAAAATATCCTGTTCACCGTTCATGATGCGTTCGATATAGGGCTTCAGGTCGTTGTATTCATGAATAGGAACGGCATCTTTGAATTCCCGGACAGTAAAGAGATTAGAAAAATGATACTTACGGCCAAACTCAGTGTACTGGGCCGAGGTGACCAGGTCCTGCAATACCTCCCGCTGCGCATCCAATGGATGTTTTTTCCATGCTTCGATGCGCCACTGCCGCATACGGAAAAAAGATGATATGGCAGGGGAAAGGAGTTTCATTGTTACTGGCAAAATATCGAATTTGGAGCAACAGGGGAAAACTTAATCAGCTCCGGCGGATTCTGCTGCTTTTATTGCTTCATCATGCAGGTAATCCTTCCTTTTCAGCTCAAAATTCCTTCCCAGGTATAATCTTCTTACCTCGTCATCTGCCGCCAGCTCTTCCGCCGTGCCGTGTTTGTAGATCTTTCCTTCGATCAGCAGGTAAGCCCTGTCGCAGATGGATAAAGTTTCCGTAACATTATGATCGGTGATGAGGATGCCAATGTTCTTATGCTTCATTCTGGCAACGATGGCCTGTATATCTTCCACCGCAATGGGATCAATACCCGCAAACGGCTCGTCCAATAAGATAAATTTTGGGTCAACGGATAAGGCCCTGGCGATCTCCGTTCGTCGCCTTTCACCCCCGCTCAGCACATCGCCGTTGTTTTTGCGTACATGCTGGAGGCGGAATTCATTCAACAGCGATTCCAATTTGCTCTTTTGTTCTTCTTTCGAAAGTTTTGTCATTTCGAGGATGGCGGAAATATTATCCTCTACACTCAGCTTGCGGAATACAGAAGCCTCCTGTGGCAGGTAACCGATCCCCATCTGGGCCCTTTTGTACATGGGCAGGGAGGTGATATCCTGATCGTTCAAAAAAACTTTTCCTGAATCCGGCCGCACCAGCCCAACCACCTGGTAAAATGAAGTGGTTTTGCCGGCGCCGTTGGGTCCCAGCAAGCCAACGATCTCCCCCTGCCTCACTTCAAATGAAACACGGTTCACTACGGTGCGGCTTCCGTATTTCTTTACCAATTCTTTTGTCCGTATTGTCAGGCTCAAATTATTGTATTTGTACAAATGTAAACGAAACGGTCAAAAGGTAAGTGGAGCTGTCCTCATTTAACAACCATAAAGGGAAACCCCGTTCCTGACCCTTATTTCAGGCCTGCAGGTTATCTTTGTATTTTGTGGATCTTTTAATTTCATACGGTTCTATTTATGCGTATTCAATCAGTGTTCAGGCAGGGATTAATGATAACAGCTGTTATAACAGTACTGGTATCCTGCCAGAAAGAAAATGACGGAGGGGGCACCCCGGTGAGCCAGAAACCCAAGGTGGGGACCACCTGGACCTTTTCCTATTATACTTATTATACCAACGGAGGAGTGGCCACTTTTAAAATAGTCACCTGGAAAGCAGTAAGTGAAGAGACGCTTGGTGGTGAAAAATGGCTCAGGATCAATGAACTTGGCGTGGATACAACCGTTTACCTGCTGCGGGAAAAAAGCGACGGGTTATACCAATACGCCAATAGTACATCTAACCTGTTTTGCAAAAACCCTGCATCGGTCAATGATACCTACACCAGTTTCAACTCAGGTTCGGCGGAAGACTTTAAGGTGCTGGGCGCAGGGATAAACCTGGCTACTAATATCGGGGACATCAAAGTTAATTTCTACGAAGGCCGCAAGACCGGCGAACTGATCGATGAGATCTGGTACAATGCCAACGCCTGGATAGTATGGCACCAGGTGTACCGGAAATTTCCACTGGGTAATGTCTATTATAAATACAGTGCTTTGTTCATCCGGGATATTACTTACTAAAGGTCGTTAGCCAGGACTGAACGACCCGTTCCTTTTGCTTTTGTTTGCCGGCTTCTTTATGTTTGCAGCTTATTCTATACGATGAAAGTCACTGACCATATCTCCCAGGCAAAAGATATCCTCATTTCCTTTGAAGTATTACCACCGCTGAAAGGCAGGGGCATAGATGCGCTATATAAACACCTGGACCTGTTAATGGAGTTCAAACCTGCTTACATCAACGTAACCTATCACCGTAGCGAGCATGTATTCAAGAAAAGAGAAGATGGCAGCTTCGAAAAAGTGGTGGTGAGAAAACGCCCCGGTACAGAAGCTATCTGCGCCGCTATTATGAACAAATACAATGTAGACACAGTACCCCACCTGATCTGCGGGGGATTCTCCCTCCAGGACACAGAAGATGCGTTGCTGACCCTCAGTTACCTGGGCATTGACAATGTACTGGTGCTGCGGGGTGATGCGGCAAAGAATGAAACCGCTTTTGAACCTGAGCCCGGCGGTCATAAATATGCCAATGAATTGCTGAAGCAGGTGGCCAACCTGAATGCAGGCGTATACCTGGAGGATGAACTGAAAGGAACCAATAAAACAGATTTTTGCATTGGTGTGGCCGGCTACCCGGAAAAACATTTTGAAGCGCCGAATATGCAGACCGACCTGCAATACCTGAAAAAGAAAGTGGATGCCGGCGCCGATTATATCGTTACCCAGATGTTTTTTGACAAC
>JANNUI010000038.1:0-2739 GCA_031395125.1 Chitinophagaceae bacterium
TATCGCCACCTGAGTGTTGACAGGGCTTTTCTTTCCGGTTCAACGGCTATCACTTCAAAACCCATCTTCAAAAAGGCTTTTACTTTATTGCCTTTGTTGGCGCCAATATCGTAAATGAGCTTATTGGCAGAACCGGTATCCAGAAATGAGGAGTAAAAAGCTATTGCCTTTTTGGTTTTGCGGGTCTTTGTTTCAATGATAAGGTCTGTTAGAGGGTTAAACCTGATGATATTATAGAACGGGGAATTATTAATGAGTGACTCAATTCTTTTAAACATTAATAAATGTTTGGAATACAATTATGGCTGATAGGTAATAACCAGTTTTGGGTGTTTTGAGGCATTAGAATACCTGCTGGAACAAAAGTCCCGAATATTATAAATGGATTCATTTTGAAGGCGGATCATAAAACCGTAATTATTACCGGACACCATTGACGCAACCATGTTTTTTACATCAACATCTGTCAAATCCAGGAAATTTAGTGTCGTATGAGCTATGCTTATCTGGTCAGATGTTGATACGGGCGGTTGAGTAAACCAGTTAATGGTAGCTGCAGTCCATCCGCCGGTTATGCGGCTTATATACATGGAGTTATTCGGGCCGGAGTTAGCATTAATAAGGTCTCCGTTAATTGGAGTTGGATTTGAATAAAGCGTTAGTTTGGCAGTAAGAATTGTTGCAGTAGCCGGAATAGAGCTTAAATTAAATTTAAACGCCCCCCTGAGGGTAAAAAGTATACCCCCGTTTGTCCATGCGGCAGCGCTGAATTCAGGAGAATTTGGGTCAGATATAGGAGTGGAACCCCACAGGCCAAAATGAACATCATCAATATTGTTGGCTGGTTGTAATGTCAGCGTTTGAATAGCTGAGGGATTGATCAGTATGGAAGTTGTATCTACTCCGGTAAGCCCTGCACTGTCTATAGCCATCAATTGAAAAATATAGGTTCCGGATATAAAGCCGGTAATCGTTGTAATACGGGAACCAGGGCTGGTAATCACAGGAACATTTGGACCTGTCACTAAACTCCATAGATATGCTCTGATACTGCCATTTGTTGAAGTGGCAGAGCCGTTAAGTGTGAAAGTGCTTGCCGGTAGTTGAATGATCTGACTAGTACCGGCATTTACAACAGGAGGTTGAAGATTGGATGCCGGGTTCAGGATTAACCCGGTTTCTTTCTGGCATCCGGTAATAATAGCTACGGTCATAGCAAAAAACAATAGCCTTTTGGATGCAGTAATGTTCATGCGGTAATTTCAGCATTTGCAAAGTAGTAATAATTAATGAATTCTATGCGGGTAACTCAAATTTTAATTTCAATAGTACATGCCTTAGGATAGCCCCCCAGTAATAGACCTTATAATACGCATCCGGGGTTACAACCGATTGGTTACTACTATCGATTATTTTTTGAGAGAAAGAACTCCAGTCATTATCCGGCAAAATAATCAGCTTCTTTCCACAAACTTCCCTTTCAATCCCTGTGGCAGCTTTTTCGGTTGCAATAACTGTAGCACCAAATCCAATTGCTTCTACCATTTTTGTTTTGATGCCGCCACCGCCTTGCACTGGGTTCAGAAAAATATCGGTTGCCTTCAGGTAACTGACAATATCTTCCACAAAGCCGGTATAAATAACATTCCGGTCAGCATATTCCTTCAACCCGTTCATTTCTTCAGGGAGTTGTTTGCCGTTGATGATAATTTTGTAGCGGAAGGAGCCTTGTTGCAGTAGCAAAGGATTGATTACATCCAGGATTATTTTCAATGCATCGAGATTGGGTTTGTAATCAAGCAGCCCGTTAAAAGATAATATTGTATCAGTTTCAGCAAAACCATGACGGTCTGCAATTTCTTTTTTTGAAGCCGCCCTGTCCAAAGGATAGCTGTTTATATCAATACCAAAAGGAACTTCCGTACATTTTTCCTCCGGTATTCCCCATTTTTGTACGGCAAAATATTTGTCTTCCGGGGTTATAAATAATATACCATCTGCTTTTTTGAAACTGCGTTTCTCATACCACTTCAAAATAGGCCACCACCATTTCCCCATAGAGCGGAACCGCTGGTATTCGATATTATGTGTATGAATAATGACTTTTATGCCCGTTCTTTTGCGAATGCGGAATGCCAGCCAGGCCATATAGGGGTGTTCGCAGATCAGCACTTGAAGGTTCTCACTTTTTACCAGCGCAGTTATTTTATTTACGAGGCCGGTATCATAATAGCGGGAAAATGATGGCTTCAGCCAGGGTAAACAGGTGTAGCCCGGTGCCAGGCTCCAGTCATTTGTTTCGCTTCCGATTACAGTAACCTGTGCTTCTTTACTGAGATAGTCCAGGAATTTTGCTATTAATTTCTGCCCGCCTGAAAAAAAAGGCAGGTAGGGATAGGGGGCTATCACCAATATTTTTTTCATTATACCACAACTGCTTGTTTTCTGTCTTCTCTCCATGCCATGAAGAGACCTCCCAGGAAAAACAGCAGGATCAGGATGGATGCGATGAAGCTGACTGATGATCCCTTTTTATAACTGGCCGGTTCAAATGCAAACCGGATGGTGTGTTTTCCTGCCGGGACCGAAAGCCCCCGGAGCACATAGTTGGTATTCACATACTCCGTTTTTTTACCATCAATATAAGCGTTCCATCCTGCGGGATAATATACTTCACTGAAAACGGCAAACTGTGGGCCGGTACAATTAGCTTCATATTCTATTGCATCATTGTCAAAC
>JANNUI010000067.1:0-5124 GCA_031395125.1 Chitinophagaceae bacterium
CGGCTGAAATTTTTTGGGTTGGAGACAATAAAGAACGAACCGATCCTGCTCAGCGATGTGTCGATCACATCCCGGCGGGTAATGTAGTTGAACTTATCATACGAAGCTTCATAATAGTACAATCCCTCTATTTCTGTTGGCCTTGCCTGCACCGTCAGGATGGTGTTCAGCGCCTCGTAACTGATGGGGTCTTCGTTGTAAAGTGGTTTGTCGTTATTATCATATACATATAGCCGGGTGTCGTATTTGTTCAGGTAGCCGCTGTAATTTTCCCTGATGATGCTGTCCCGGACCTCCTTACCTTCTGTTTCGTCCGAAAAGCGGTGAAAATTATCGGCCAGGAAATCGTTGTCGAGGTACTGGATGGCGATACTCATCAAGTCCTCGCTGGAAGGGTCTGTCTGCAGTGCTATTTTCTCCCCCATTCTTTTTCTTTTCTCCCATTCTGCTTTTTTGATCTCCCGGAGCATGATGACAGCAATGGAGACAGAAAAAACAAATATCCAGGAAAGGATACTGGCAATATTGATGCGGAGCCGGTTGAAGATCACTCCTTTCCTGTTGATCAGCCAGGTATAAACCAGCAGCCATACCAGTACCGGGATGCAGAACAATACTTCTGCCCGGCCGGAAAGGGTGGTCAGGTAGAGCAACCCTGTAAAGCCGATTGTGAAATACACCAATATCTTTCTTCCGGCAAACAAGGGGAAGATGAGACGGAACAACAACTGCGAAAAATAATAATAGGATAACGAAAGTAAAGCCAGCACCACAAAGCCCACCACGGTAAACCCGTTGAGGCTGAAAAAATCGGTTACATCAAAGGATATTTTTGAATCGGCCACCAAACTCCGGATGACAGAAGCCAGAATAAAAGTGGAAAAGAGCAATAACAACAGCGCAGCAATACCTGCTATCCATCTAAGCCGCACAGAAAACCTTTCAGCGAGGTTCTCCCTTACATGCAGTTTTGACCAGGCAAACAGCGCCACCCAGCAAAACAGCAAGGCATTAATGAGCAGGTCGCCCAGTGAACGCTGCACCGGGTTAGAACCATAATAGCCGGGGTTGAACAGCTCGAACTGGCGCAAGTTGAGTAATGCAGGGAAATAGTAGGTGGATAACCGCAGCAACAGCAGTAATAACGCCAGGAACCCGATCCCCCTCCAGGGCCCTTTTTTCTTTGCCGTTGATTCCACCACCAGGTGAAAGAAAAGAAACAGGAACAGCAGTCCGCAAAAACGCAGCAGCACTGTGAGCCGGTCATTGAATGGCACGGCGCCTGAAACTTTTTTGTCCAAATAGAAAAGAATTTTTCCGGAAGCTGTTTTTACCGGGAATTCTGTGAACTTTTCAACGATCAGCACTTTTTTATCTGCAGCATGGCTGTAGGTGAATTGCTGGGGCAGGTAGTCCGTTTCAATAAAAAACTGCGACCGCACCAGTATCATGGCATAAGCCTGTATATTGCCTGCCAGTGTTTTCTTAATGTTGTAATAATAGCCGTTGGAAAGCCGGGAAAAAGATTCACCGTCATTGGCTGCAACCATTCCCGGCGAAGGGGTTATCATCTGCTCACTCCAGAATACCATCTCTGTTGCACCAAAATCTTTGCCCTGGTAAAGAAAGATGCCGTAAGGCTTTTGAGCAAGCTGGTTAAACTCCTGCCGGGTTTCTTTCCTGGCCAGCAAACGGTTTATTAATGAAGTGTCACTTAAAAATTCATCGAAGTCTTTTTGCTGACTGGTAAGATATCGTTCCAGTTTTTTTACTTCCAGCGAAACAGAAGACCGGTTGCTGTAGAGTTTGTTGAAAACAAAAGACAGTGCAAAAAACAGCACTGCCAGCAGCAGTAAACCATATTTACCTGAATAAATATTTCGGAGGAATGACTTCACGGGTTTTGCCGCTGTTGTTTGATGGTGTTCCAGATGTCGTCCATTTCCTGCAGGGTCATTTCGTTAAGGTCTTTGCCGTTTTGCAGGGCCTGCTGCTCCATCTGCGTAAAACGGTGGATGAATTTTTTATTGGTCCGATCGAGGGCATTTTCGGCATCCACCTGCAAAAACCGTGCATAATTGATCAGGGAAAAAATTACATCGCCGAATTCATCCTCTGTTTTGGCCTGGCTGCCGCTGGCGATAGCAGATTTCAGCTCACTTATCTCCTCTTCCACTTTTTCCCAAACCTGTTCCTTATTGTCCCATTCAAACCCCACCTGTTTGGCTTTTTCCTGCAACCGCATGGCTTTTACCAGCGCCGGCAATGAAACCGGCACACCGCTGATCACAGACTTCTTGCCCTCCTTCAGTTTCAGCTTTTCCCAGTTCCTTTTTACATCCTCGGCATCATTCACTTTTACGTTTCCGTAAATATGAGGATGGCGGGCAATGAGCTTTTCGCAGATATCGTTGATCACTTCATCCAGGCTGAATTTTTTTTGCTCGCTGCCGATTCTTGCATAAAAAACAATATGCAGCAACAGGTCGCCCAGCTCTTCTTTGATACCCTGCCAGTTCCCGTCCGTAATGGCGTCCGCCAGTTCATAGGTTTCCTCGATGGTCATCTGGCGCAATGATCCGATGGTCTGTTTTTTGTCCCAGGGGCACTGCTCCCGCAGTTCGTCCATGATCTGCACCAGCCTTAAAAAAGCATCCCCGGATTTTGAATTCATAGTTGCAAAAGATTAAAAAATGACAGCCGAAAAGAAGGCAAAAAATACAAATAGTATCAGCATCATGACCAATGACAATAAAGCAACCAGCAGGAATTTCAGAAAGGTCTTAAACCTCCTCTGCCCATAGAAATTACGCATCCCTTTGTATAAATAGAAGAAAAGTGAAAGGAACAGCAAAACCATCAGTATAGCAAAACCGCCCCAGTTAGTCAGCTTTTCCAGCTTATCAAAGCAAAACAAAATGATCAGCAGGAGAAAACTGAAAATATACAAATGAATGGTGAACACCCCATGGTCAAAGAAATAGAATTGCTTTCGCCTGATATAGACCAGCTTCAGGATGAGGGCAAACAACGGGAGCGACACAAACAACATATATGGCAGCCGGTGGAGGACACTGTTAAAAAATTTTCTTTGTGTGCCATCAGGGTCCTGCCGGTAGGCACGGTTGATCTCTATTTCCTTTTTTATTAATCGCCGCATAAACCAGCCATCCCGTTCTGCCGCGGGCAGCGATCGCTGTATTGAGTCATACTCTTCCCTGGTTTTATATACTTTGTCACTGAAATTAATAAGCGAGAAATTCATTTCTTTTATGGCCAGCGCATCCTTGTGCGTAATAATATTGCCGCTGTCCCTGGCCCGCCTGAGACTGTTCTGCAGGATACTGTCACCGGGTGTTTTTAGCAGTATTTGCTCCAGCTTCTGAACATATCCTGCCCTGCTGGCAGCGTCCAGGGGGGTATCCATATTGAGTTTGATACTGTCTTTGGTCAGAAACACGCTGAAAAACAACAGGAAGAAAATGGCCGAAGTGAATACATACATCCGGATGGGATGCAGGTAACTCATTCGCTTTCCCCGCACATATTCCTTTGACAAAAAACCCGGCTTCAGGATAAGGTGGTGGATCGTGTGGAAGAAACTACTGTCGAAATGGGTGATATCGTAAAAGAAATGGGTGACCATGTGCCAGAAGGACTCATGCGGCTCCACATTCTCCTGCCCGCAGTTCTGGCAATACTTCCCCTGTACGATGGTGCCGCAGTTCAGGCAATCCTTTTCCTTGCGCTGGGGTATATGGGACAATGAAAAATTTTCTTAAAAATACTACTACGCCGATACAAAGAAGATAATTTCCTCTGATTTTTATCGTTTTTCTGTTTTAAAGTTGCATAAGTGCTTCGTAGTACAAGTAAGTACAAAAAAATACAAGGCAGCCTTTCTTTTCCGTTACACGTCAATTCAGGTAACTTTGAAGCGGGAAACAATATCGCCAGCATGAAAATACCTTTTGTACTGATCCTCTGCCTGTCCGGCTTTTCCGTCCCTGCCCAGTATTATTACAATGATATTGCCGGTACATTGGAAACCAACCGGCTGATGCAAACCTACCTGGCCAATAAAGTGAAGATGGTCACCGCTACCGGTATTGACGCCAACGGGGTAAAGGCCACTGATTTTGCCGAAGTGCATGAAGTAAAGGACAACGGGAAGACCCTGAAAACAAGTTCCCGGTCAGCCAGCAGTTACACTGCTTACTACAGCCGGTTTGATGAACAAAACAGGCTTTTCAGCATCACAGACACTTCTGCTGCCGTACAAAACAACACCACTTACCAGTATGATCCGGCAGGAAGGATCATTCAAATGCAAAATACGGTACGCGACAGCGCCAACGAATTCAACCAGACAGAAGTGCACCAGTGGACCTATACTGAAGCGGGCAAACCGGAAAAAATGTGGCGTACCATCAATGGCGGCGACAGCCTGGAAATACGGTTTGTGGCAGATGAGAACGGCAACCCCGGTGAAGAGGTCACTTATAGGAAGGGATTTGAAACCGACCGGCTGTACTATTACTCCGATGAAAAGAACCGGATCACTGATATCGTCCGGTATAATAAAAAGATCAAAAAACTGGTGCCGGATATTATTATCACGTATGACGACAATGACCGGATCATCCAGAAGATCACCAGCTCCACCGGGGATAATTACGGCCGGGTGACCTGGGTGGGGTATATGATTTGGAGGTATATCTACAATGACAAGGGGCTCAAGACCAAGGAAGCCCTTTTTGATAAGGAGCAACAGTTAACCGGCAAGATCGAGTACAGCTATATATTCGGGCAGTAGATTGAACTTTATCATTGAATAAGCTGACCACTCTCAGTAACCAGGTAACTGGCCTACCGTTAACTTACATCCTGAATCAATATCAAATGCCTGCCGAAAATTTTCTGCTGCAATATTGGGATGAACAGCGGCTTGTTTTCCTGCAAAACCTGGCGATCATCCGCCAAAAGCCGGGCAAAAAAGCCGTTCATGATATCCGGGTGGCGGTAAAGAAATTGAAAAGTTCATTACTACTGGCCAATTCAGTTGCACCGGGTGACGAAGAGAAGAAGTTTGAACTGATCCGGCAATTCTTCCGTATCACCGGC
>JANNUI010000121.1:0-5548 GCA_031395125.1 Chitinophagaceae bacterium
CATCGTTTTTTGCAATCAAGTCATCATGTATTTCTTTGGAGATATATTTACAATCACAAGCAAAATCAAGCCAGACCTCAGTTTCAGCATTCTCCGTTTCAGCATCATTCAGCTTGCTTAAAAAATAATCATTGTATCCTCTCCTCTTATATGCTTCTGCAAGATTAGCACAAACAGACCTTGATGATCTTCTTATCTGATCAGTAAGTGAATATCTCTCCTCCTGTGGAAATTTTTTCGATACTTCAAAGATCTCCATTGCCAGGCTGTATGCTTTTTTATATGCCAGCCAGTCTTTGTAGTTTGCCATAATAATGATTTTGCAACTTTATTAAATTTTCGGTCTCCGGCCTCCCGCCTCCGGCCTCCTTACTCCCGCCTCCCGCCTCCTGCCTCTGGCCTCCCGCCTCACAAAAGTCCCTCATCCGCAAAACTGTAATACCCGCTGTCGCTTACAATGATATGGTCGAGTACGGTAATATCGAGAAGGCTGGCGGCCTCCTTTATTTTGGCAGTGAGTTGCTCATCAGCCCGGCTGGGCTTCAGGCTGCCGGAAGGGTGGTTGTGACAAAGGATAATGCTGACGGCATCCTCTTCAATGGCCCTGCGGAGGATGATGCGGGGGTCGGCCACGGTGCCGGTGATACCGCCTTCGCTGATGATCTCAAAATGGTTCACCTTATTGGCCCGGTTCAGGAAGAGTACGGCAAACACTTCACGCCGGTGGTCCTGCAGCCTGACCTGCAGGTAGCGGGCAATATCAGTGCTCGCTTTAATAACCGGCTTTTCGAGGGGTGTGGCAGCCTGCCGGCGCCGACCCAGTTCCAGCGCTGCAGCAATACTGATGGCCTTGGCTTCGCCTATCCCCTTTATTTTCATCAGCTCCTGCACGGAAAGCCTGCCGAGCTCACCCAGGTTGTCTTTACCGAGTTTCAGCACTTCCCTGGCCAGGTCAACGGCTGATTTCTGCTTTGTTCCGCTCTGTATAAGAATGGCCAGCAACTCGGAATTGCTGAGGTTTGCTGCACCGGCCATTAGTAATTTTTCCCTTGGCCGGTCGTCTTTTGACCATTGCTTAATTGAGTACTTGTGCTCTTGCATGGAACAAGTATAGCCAATATTTTTATTGTACCAATATCACTTAGTGGTAATTGCTAAAGCCGCCAGCAAACCATTTTGAAAAACCAAAATCCGAATGTATGAAAACCAGGTCTGTTACCCCAATGGGCTCCCTGCACCCAGTATTGTTCTTTGCAGGTGTGTACGTAGTGGTGCTTTTATTCTCCATTTTTATCTGTTCTTCGCTTTTCTACAGTTGTAATTCCAGTTCGGCCAAACCCATTGGCAAGAAGGGAAATGCTGTTCAGGAGGCCCCTGTGGCGATGAAATAGCAAGCGCCAATTATAGCCATTCATTTTTTTGCAGATGCGGCAGGTGAATCTGTATCTTCGCCGCTCCAAAGGAGCCCCTTTGGGACACATTTTTCAGCTATGCAATCTGCGAAAATCTTTTCCGGTACAGGTTCACAGGAACTTGCTGAACAAATTTGCAAACGCTACGGGACCCGCCTTGGCAGGGTCAATATCCAGAAATTCAGTGATGGGGAGATCTGCCCGATCTTCCTCGAAAGTGTGAGGGGGGACTACGTTTTCCTGATCCAGAGCACCTTTGCCCCTGCCGAAAACCTGATGGAACTGCTACTGATGATCGATGCAGCCCGGAGGGCCTCAGCCTACAAGGTGGTTGCTGTAATCCCTTACTATGGTTATGCCCGCCAGGACCGTAAGGACAAGCCCCGGGTGGCTATAGGGAGTAAACTGATAGCCAATATGTTGGTAGCAGCAGGCGCCGACAGGGTAATCACCATGGACCTGCATGCCCCCCAGATCCAGGGCTACTTTGATATCCCGGTTGACCACCTTGACAGCCATGCTGTTTTTATCCCATACATAGAGAATCTGCGGCTTGAAAACCTTACCTTTGCCGCCCCCGATGTAGGGGCTACCAACCGCATCAGGGAAATTGCCAATTATTTCAACGCCGAAATGGTGATTTGCGACAAGCACCGTAAAAGGGCCAACGAGATCGCCAGCATGGTGGTGATTGGGGAAGTGACTGACCGGGATGTGGTGATCATTGACGATATCTGCGACACCGGCGGCACGCTGGCAAAAAGTGCAGGTCTTTTAAAAGAAAAAGGGGCAAGAAGTGTAAGGGCACTCATTACCCACCCGGTGCTGAGCGGCAAAGCGTATGAGAATATTGAGAACAGTGTGCTGGAAGAACTGGTGGTATGCGACACCATCCCCCTGAAAAAGGTAACCAGCAAAATAAAACCGGTGACGGTGGCTGAGCTTTTTGCAGTGGCGATCAGAAATGCCTACGAGAACAAAAGCATCACCAGTCTCTTTATTCATTCGCAGCGGAAAGACAAATAACCGTTTAAGGTTTGAGGTTTAACGTTTAAAGTTATCCCGCAACCTTAGACCTTAAACTTTAAACTTTAAACAAATATAGAAATGAAAACAAATACAATTGAAGGACAACTGAGGACCGGATTCGGGAAGAACGCCACCCGGCAACTCCGCTCTCAGGAACTGGTGCCTGGTGTAATTTATGGCGGCGCCCTGGATATCAATTTTACGGCTCCTGTGGCTGCTTTCAAAAATTTGGTGTACACCCCCAGTTTCCAGGTAGCAGAAGTATCAGTGGATGGAAAAACTTACAGGACTATCCTGAAAGACCTGCAGTTTGACAAAGTGAATGACCATCTCATTCATATTGACCTGCTGGAACTGGTGGAAGACAAAAAAGTGATTGCCGACATCCCGCTGAAATTTGTGGGGCTATCACCGGGTGTAAAGGACGGTGGCAAACTTCATATCAAAATGAAGTCACTGAAAGTAAAAACCTTTCCCAGGTACCTGAAAGAACAGATCGAAGTAAGTATTGACAACCTGGAACTGAACGGGAATATCAGGGTGGAAGATGTGAAAGTTGAGAATTATGAGATACTGAACTCACCCCGTATCCCCGTGGCATCTGTTTCACTGACAAGAGTGTTGAAACAGGAAGAGGCTGCTGTACCCGTTGCCGGAGCCGTTGCTGCCCCTGCCGCAGGAACTGCTGCTGCCCCTGCCGGGGGAGCTGTTGTTGCCCCTGCCGCTGCTGCCGCACCTGTACCTGCGAAAAAGGGAAAGAAATAAGAATCCTGATTGATAAAATGCAAACCCGTTTGTATCCTGAGCTCTGAGATTATCGAAGAGCAGAAGGGGAGCCAGACGGGTTTTTTGTTTTCTTAATCCGATATTTGGCAACGATTCCTGCGCATGAAATTTTTAATTGTTGGTCTTGGTAATGTGGGTGATGAGTATGCACACACCCGTCACAACATCGGCTTCGATGTGGTGAATGCATTTGTACAAAGACACCAGGGAAGCTTCAGGACAGACAGACATGTATATATAGCAGAAATAAAATGGAAAGGGAAAAATATTATCTGTATTTGCCCAACAACCTATATGAACCTGAGCGGCAAAGCCGTGAAATACTGGATGGATAAGGAAAAAATTGAGCTGCCCGATGTGCTGGTTATAGTGGATGATATTGCTCTGCCATTAAATAAACTGAGGCTCCGTCCAAACGGCAGCGATGCCGGCCACAACGGATTAAAGAGCCTGCAGGAAGTATTGGGTACAAGAGATTATCCCCGGCTCAGGTTCGGCATTGGCAATGATTATCCGAAGGGCCACCAGTCAGACTATGTATTGGGCAAATGGAAAAAAGAAGAAGAGCCACTGGTAAAACTGAAATTAGAAAAAGCTGTCGGGACAATTGAATGCTTTGCCACACAGGGTATTACAGCCGCTATGAACCAGGTAAATAATCAGGAGTTTTCGCTATGATAAATGGGAGGGATTACTTACTTTAGCTCCCCTAACCCTTCTTCCCCGTTAATGATGGCTGAAGTACGGGAGAATCCAATAGACATATTGATGACCACTGAATATATGGGATAAACAACACGAAGTGTAAAGTATCCGGTGTATTTATCACTAACACCACCTGTTTATGAAGATTTTTTGTATCGGCCGTAACTATGCAGCACATGCTGCGGAACTGGGCAATGAAGTTCCTGAGGAACCGATCATTTTTATGAAGCCCAAAAGCGCCATGCTGCAGCCGCACACCCCTTTTTATTATCCAGAGTTCACCAACGAACTGAATTATGAATGTGAGCTGGTCCTCCGGATCAGCAAGAACGGCAAATACATCCAGGAAAAATTTGCTTCAAAATATTATGATGCGATGACGGCCGGTATTGATTTCACCGCCCGTGATCTGCAGAATGAACTTAAAGAGAAAGGACTGCCTTGGGAAAAAGCCAAGGCATGGGACAATTCAGCTGTAATAGGGAAATGGGTCCCGCTGGCGAATATCAAAAATAAAAAAGACATCAACTTCTGCCTCTATAAGAATAAAGAACTGGTACAGCAGGGTAACTCATCTGATATGATACACAGCTTTGACAAGATCGTATCCTATATCTCCAATTATTTTTCTGTCAATATCGGCGATGTCATCTTTACCGGCACACCGGCCGGAGTGGGAGAAGCGGTGGTGGGGGATGAACTGGAAGCCTTTATTGAAGACGAAAGTATGTTTACACTGGAAGTAAAATAAAAGACAAATCAATACCAACTGCTGTAAAAGCCATCCCGACAAAATCGACGGGATGGCTTTTCTTTTATCCCTCTGCAGCTTTGCCTTATTTTTGTTGCTATCCTGAGCTCTGAGCATGACGAAGAGCCGGAGGATGATCGTCTTTAATGCCTGATATCAATATATTACTCCGGGCTTACCGCCTGATGAGCCAGGTAAAAGTGATGGCCGAAACCTACGAGGCCAACCGTAGCATTTGTAAATATGTTCATTCCACATCCAGGGGTCATGAAGCCATACAATTGGCCACGGCATTCCAGCTGCAGCCGTTTGATTATGTGAGCCCTTATTACAGGGATGAGAGTTTGATCATGGGCCTTGGTTTTTCGCCCTACGAACAAATGCTGCAATTGCTCGCAAAAGGGGATGATATTTTCACCGGCGGCCGGGAATATTATTCTCATCCTAATTACAGGGGTGATGATAAGCCCACCATGATTCACCAAAGCAGCGCAACGGGAATGCAGGCTATTCCCACAACGGGCATAGCACAGGGGTTAAAATACAAAGAAAGCCAAGCCTCCCCAAACCCCTCTCAAGGAGGGGCTTCAGAGTCTTTAAAAGATAAAGAGTCGCTGGCCCAATCGGGTTCTAAAGTCCCCCCTAGCGGGGGATTTAGGGGGGCAGTCGTTCTCTGTTCCCTCGGTGACGCAAGTATCACAGAAGGTGAAGTAAGCGAAGCATTCCAGTTTGCAGTACTGAAACAATTGCCCATCATTTACCTCGTGCAGGATAATAACTGGGGCATCAGTGTGTCCGCAGGGGAGTCAAGATCCATGAATGCATATGAATATGTGGCAGGCTTTAAAGGAATGAACAGAGTGCA
>JANNUI010000139.1:0-1762 GCA_031395125.1 Chitinophagaceae bacterium
GACTTTCCCCGGTAGTTGCAGTCTTCGTATAATGTTACATAGTTCTGTGCGGTCGCTACGAGGATAAAAAATGTACAGCTGGCAGTGAGTAAAAATTTCCGGGCCATAAGGTTTAGTTTAGGTTTCATAAGTAAGTTAAGAAAGTTTTGGGGATGCATGAAGTTTTAAACAGGCTGCTTACCTTTATCCGAAATTTCAATGTTTTTCATGAAGAAATATTATATGCTGCTGGGTTTTCTGACTCATCTTTTCTGCGCCAAAGCACAGCAAATCGACCCGATGGCTATCGGGTTTGCGAAATACCCTGTTTACACGGGCACCGACCTGGGACTGAGCTATTCCCCAAAACAAAGCGTTTTCCGTATTTGGGCGCCTTCTGCCATGCAGACCCAGTTGCGCATCTATCCCTATCCGGACATCGGAAATTTTTCAGAGATCTTCCCGATGAAGAAAGATATGAACGGTACCTGGGTCTTTACCTGGCCGGGTGATCACAAGGGGTTGTATTATACATTTTCCGTCTTTATCGATATGAAATGGCTGAATGATGTACCCGATCCCTATGCAAAACTGGTTGGAGTGAATGGCAGGAGGGCACTGATCGCAGATCTGAAAGAAACGAATCCGCCCGGCTGGGAAAAAGATAAAAGCCCTGCATTCTATAAAAAAACGGATGCGGTGATCTATGAACTGCATGTAAGGGATGCCAGTATTGCACTGAACTCGGGGATAGAACAAAAAGGAAAATTTTTGGGGTTGGCAGAAGCGGGGACAAAGAACAAGGAAGGTTTATCCACAGGTCTTGATCATTTGAAAGAACTGGGAGTGACCCATGTACACCTGCTGCCATCATACGATTTTAATTCGGTGGACGAGACCAGCCGGCAGCCGGAATACAACTGGGGCTACGACCCGCTGAATTATAATGTTCCGGAAGGTTCTTACTCCACTGATGCAGGTACCGGAACAACCCGTATCAGGGAATTCAAACAACTGATCAAAACATTGCATGAGAATGGAATGCGGGTAATATTGGATGTAGTGTATAACCATACAGCGCTGACAGAACAATCCAACTTTAACCAGCTGGTACCGGGTTACTATTACCGCCATACGAAGGACGGAAAATTTTCCAACGCCACGGCCTGTGGCAACGAAACAGCCAGCGAAAGACCGATGATGCGGAAGTTCATCCTGGAGTCCATGAAGTACTGGGTGCAGGAATACCATGTAGATGGTTTCCGGGTGGACCTGATGGGAGTGCATGACATTGCCACCATGAACCTTGTCTCCAAAGAATTGCATAAGATAAGACCGGATATTCTTTTGTACGGTGAAGGGTGGACAGCAGGTGCATCACCTTTGCCGGACTCGCTGCGTGCATTAAAAGCCAACGCTTATAAGCTGGACCGCATCGCTGTTTTCAGCGACGATATCAGGGACGGGATCAAGGGCAGTGTGTTCAAACATGAAGACAGGGGATTTGCCAGCGGTAAACCGGGTATGGAGGAAAGTGTAAAGTTTGGCATTGTAGCCTCCTGCAAGCATCCGCAGGTGAAATACAGCAAGGTCAACTATTCAAAAAAACCATATGCGGCCGAACCCTGGCACACCGTTACCTACTGCGAATGTCATGACAACCATGTGCTGTGGGATAAACTGAACATCTCAGCCAAAGCAGCTACAGAAGAAGAGAGAAAACAGATGTATAAGCTGTCTTACTCCATTGTATTGACATCCCAGGGAATTTCTTTTTTACATG
>JANNUI010000015.1:0-1665 GCA_031395125.1 Chitinophagaceae bacterium
CGCAATCCATCCATACGATTCATAGTCGCCTCGCGGTTGTGATTTTCCAGTTCCGCAAGCCACGCCGGAATGCGGTTTAGGCCGAGCAACACCGAGCCGATAGTCCGCGCGATCGCCGAAGCACGCAACGAAGCGGCCGCCAAAGCACTCTGTGAAATGGCTGCGAGGATGGTGAAATGAGTTCGCTCTTGTCTGATCCACGAAATCAGTACATCGCGCAACAACTGCGCCAAGCTGAATCAAGCGCCCAGCCGATTCCGCCGATTCGCGAACAGCTTGCTGAGGCATCGGTCGAAGCGGCTTATGCAGTGCAACGCTTGAACACGGAATTCCATTTGCAAAATGGCCGTACGATCAGCGGGCACAAGATCGGACTCACGTCGGTCAGCGTCCAACGGCAGCTTGGCGTAAATCAACCTGATTTCGGGGTTTTGTGGAAAGACACCGAGTTTCAAGACAGTCAAACCGTTCCGTGGTCGAAATTGCTGCAACCAAAAATTGAAGCCGAAGTCGCACTCGTGCTGGGACGTGACATCGATTCCTTCCATCCAAGCTTGGCGGACGTTATTTCCGCCGTCGATTTCGTAGTTCCCGCGCTGGAAATCGTCGGCAGTCGAATCTCGGATTGGAAGATCGGCATTTGCGACACGATTGCCGACAATGCTTCGGCGGGAGTTTATGTACTCGGCGGGCCGCCGCGAAAATTGGATGGGCTCGATTTGCGAATGTGCGGCATGGTCATCTTTCGGCGTGGTGAGCCAGTCTCCGAAGGCTGCGGTGCCGCGTGCTTAGGACACCCGCTCGCAGCCGCCGTGTGGCTGGCCAAGACACTTGCACAAAACGGTTCACCGCTGAGAGCCGGTCAAGTCATCTTGACGGGCGCACTCGGGCAGATGGTTCCCGTCGTTCCCGGCGATGTTTTCGAGGCCCACATTCATGGCCTCGGTTCCGTTCGCGCGGTAATCGAAGGAGGCCCGTGATGTCGAAAGTGAAAGTCGCCATTATCGGGACGGGCAACATCGGGACAGACCTGCTCATCAAAGTTCTGCGACTCTCAAACACTTTGGAAGTCGCCGCGTTCGTAGGCATCGATCCGAAATCGGATGGCTTGGCGCGGGCTACGGAAATGGGAGTTGCCACGACCGCAGGCGGCATCGATTCGCTGGTCGAGTTGCCGAATTTTTCCGATATCCGAATCGTATTCGATGCGACGAGTGCATCGGCTCACGCCCGTCACGCCGAAATTCTCAAAATTCACGGCAAGCAAGTGATCGATCTCACACCAGCGGCAATTGGGCCATATGTCGTGCCGACCGTCAATTTGGATCAGCACTTGACCGCGCCCAATATCAATATGGTGACTTGCGGCGGCCAAGCCACGATTCCGATCGTTGCCGCCGTGCGCCAAATCGCGCCGGTTGCTTACGCTGAGATCGTTTCCTCGATCGCTTCGAAATCTGCTGGACCGGGCACCCGCAACAACATCGACGAGTTCACGCACACCACCGCCCGCGGTCTCGAAATCGTCGGCGGCGCGTCTTGCGGAAAGGCAATCATTGTTTTGAATCCTGCTCAGCCGCCGATTTTGATGCGCGCCACCGTGTTTTGCTTCGTACCTGGCTCGGTCGATTGCGGTGCGATCGAGCGGTCCATTGCGACGATGGT
>JANNUI010000259.1:0-2478 GCA_031395125.1 Chitinophagaceae bacterium
GAAGCAAAGGTGGCGTATGGGGTGCAGACCTTATTTTAATTCATTTTTGGTAAAAGCAAAAGGAAGGAGCAATCCCGCCGATCTGATGATAAAAATTTTCCCTTCCATGCCCCCGAGAATGAGGCGGATAGGTTTTTTCAGTCTTGTTTCATATTCCAGCAATGACTGGCGGCACATGCCGCAGGGTGAAATAGGGTGATCGCTTTTTACTTCTTCACTGTTGTAGCTGATTGCAATACTTTTTACATGCACATGCGGGTGGAGGTTGGCCACGGATCCCAGGAGCACCCTTTCTGCGCAAATACCCACGGGATAAGAAGCATTCTCCTGGTTGGTTCCCGCCACCACTTCACCGTTGGCCAGCATGGCCACCGCCCCCACATGAAAATTGGAATACGGGGCATAGGCCTGTTCGGTTACCGACCTTGCCTCATTCAACAACCAGGCGTCTTCATCGCTCAGTTCGCCGATGCTGTCATATACCTCGTATTCAAACTCAATTTTCTTTGACTTCATTGCAGTAAAATACTAAATAGTTCGAAAAGGACAAAATACACTACCGGCAGGATGAAGGCAGATGAGTATTGTTTATTGAATATTGCTTATTGAGTGTTAAGCCAGTTAAATATTCAATATGTTAACAATCAATATTCAATTTTCAGGTAGTGAAACAGTAAAATAAAGCCGTGGTTCAACGTACTATCTTAAAGAACCGTTTCCACCTCGGTCCGCCATCCCAGCTGAACCAGATCATCCAGGCCTTGCCGACGATCCGGTCTTCGGGTACAAAGCCCCAGAAACGGCTGTCCTGAGATTTATGACGGTTATCTCCCATCATCCAGTAGTAGTTCATCTTAAAAGTGTAACTGCTGCTTTCCTTCCCATTGATGAAGTACCTGCCCTCCCTTTGCTCAAATGTATTCTGCTCATAAAAACCAATACACCTTTTATATAAAGCAACAGTTGCCGGCGTCAGTTGCACGGTCTTTCCTTTTTCAGGCACCCACACCGGACCAAAAAAATCGATGGACCACCTGTAATAATTCGTATCATAAGGGAATACTGCTCCCACCCCGGATGAGTCGATCTCTTTTTGTATGGAGTTGACGATCACGCCGTCAACTTTTTTCAGTTTATCCAGTTCTTTTAAGGTCAGGTTGATCTTGTAAAGGTTCATCGTCTGCGGAACAAAATCATTGGATGATTCCTCGTCCTCTTTCATGTTTAAGGAGATACCTGCATCCTTCAGATCATCCTCATCAATGATGCGGGTGCTGCTGAAATAATAATAAGTGGCCGAGCTTGGCGAAACGTATGCCGGTTTGCCATTGATGTATAAGATCCCGTTCACCACTTTCAGGGAATCTCCCGCAATAGCCACACATCGTTTGATATAGTTATCAGTCTTATCTGCGGGATGTACAGCGATCGGCCATTGATCCGGCCGGCTAAGATAATTCTGCCGTTCCTGGTCATCATATGTTCCATCCAGTCTCCTGATATGGTTATAATAAGGTCTTGCTGACTGGTAACCCGGCATATTGAAAACCGTATCCCCTTCAGGGAAATTAAACACCACACAATCATTTCTCTTCACCGGCGAAGCAAACCACCGTACATAAGGGATCTTGATAGCCTCAGAATACGATTTTCTTTTTGATCCGAATGGCAGGTAGTTATGAACGAATGGAACCGAAAGCGGCGTATTCGGGATCCTTGGCCCGTAGCTGAGCTTGCTCACAAACAGGAAATCCCGTACCAGCAATGTTTTTTCCATGGAAGAACTGGGGATCACGTATGCTTCAAAAATAAAAGTGCGGATCAGCGTGGCGGCCACCACCGCAAAAATGGCGGCATCCACCCATTCCCTCCATCCCTTTTTCTTATGCTTTTTCACTCCTTCAGGTCCGATGAATTTTGGGTTCTCCTTATAAGCGAGGTAAGGAAAATAAAACGGGGCGAACAAAGATGCCAGTGTGTGCTGTCCCAGCGAGAACTTGCCGAATGCCTTAACAAACTCAATGAATATGCCCGGGGTGATAAACCAGCCTACAACCGGGATGAACTGCCAGAACACCCAGTGTTTGGGCCGTCCTGTGGCTTTCTGCATTTCCCAGGTATTGTAAAAAGGTATATATGCCTTCCAGGATTCAATTCCAGCCTTGGGAAAAAGCCGGGCTAATCCAAAAGAAGGAAGAAATACAAGCAGGGTGCCGATCAGGTAAACGATGAAAAGGTGATAAAGGGGCATGAATCGTATTTTAGGACTGTCAAAAATATCATAAATATCTGCGCATCAAAATTTTAATATTCAAAGTTTTGCTAAAGCCAACTGCTCCTTTTACGGGCAAATAATGATAATTTAGGGTACTTCATGAACCAATTCAGCATCCGGGATATCGAGAACCTTTGCGGCATCAAGGCCCATACCCTGCGCATCTGGGAGCAGCGGCACAAGCTGTTTGTCGCCAAACGGAA
>JANNUI010000261.1:0-8180 GCA_031395125.1 Chitinophagaceae bacterium
ATATTCCAGATGAGGCCTTGCACAAATATCTTGTGTTCATACAGGGCAATCAGTTCGCCGAGAGAAAAAGGGGTAATTTTCTTCAGGAGAAATGAATTGGTAGGCCGGTTGCCTTCAAAAACTTTATAGGGGAGCAGTTTGGCAATGTCTTCAGCCGATAAATCCTTTTTTTCCTCCGAAGGTCCGTAAGGACTCCGTTGGAGAGTTATTGACCTTTCGGACAGTTCTACTTCTGCCTCTTCTTCTGTTTTACCATTCATTAATGCTTCCGTTTGTGCAAAAAAATTGCTCAGCAACTTTGCATGATGATCGCCAACAGGGTTATGGCTTTGGGCCGGGGCAATAAAATCGCAGGGGATGAGCACAGTACCCTGGTGAATAAGCTGGTAAAAGGCATGCTGCCCGTTGGTGCCGGGCTCGCCCCAAATAACGGGGCCGGTGGCATACTCCACTGCCTCGCCATTGCGGTCAGTGCTCTTGCCATTGCTTTCCATATTGGCTTGCTGCAAGTAGGCCGCAAAACGGTGCAGGTACTGGTCGTAAGGGAGTATGGCCTCTGTTTGTGAACCCAAGAAATTGCTGTACCAAACCCCGAGCAGCGCCATCAGCACCGGGATATTTTTTTCGAAAGGAACAGTCTGGAAATGCTGGTCGGCCTGGTGGGCGCCTTTCAGCAATTCTTCAAAGTACTTGTAACCTATTGTGAGTGCAATGGATAGCCCGATAGCGCTCCAGAGCGAATAACGGCCGCCCACCCAGTCCCAGAATTCAAACATATTCTTTCTGTCAATGCCGAAAGACCTCACTTCTTTTTCATTGGTGCTGAGCGCCACAAAATGTCTGGCGATATGTTTTTCCTGTCTGGCTTTTTTCAGGAACCATTGCCGGGCGGTATGTGCATTGGTCATGGTCTCCTGGGTAGTGAATGTTTTGGAAGCGATCAGGAACAGGGTTCTCTCCGGGTTAACTTTTTTGAGTGTTTCAGTGATGTGAGTCCCGTCCACATTGGAGACGAAATATGTTTCAATACCCTTTACCCGGTAGGGCATTAATGCCTCTGTCACCATCAGCGGTCCCAGGTCGCTGCCACCGATACCAATGTTGACGATGTATTTTATTTTTTTACCGGTATATCCTTTGAAATTTCCTTTGTGAACGGATTCAGCGAATTTCTTCATCTTCTTCAGCCCCTTTCTTATATCCGGCATCACATCTTTACCATCAGCATACACCGGGGTTCCTGAAAAATTGCGCAGGGCGGTGTGCAGTACAGATCGTCTTTCTGTTTCATTGATGGCATCCCCGTTAAACATGGCGCTGATGCCGTCACTCACCCGGCACTCGTCGGCCAGTTGCAGCAGCAGTTTCATCGATTTATCAGTGATGATGTTCTTGGAATAATCAAATACTATATCACTGGTGCAGAGAGAATATTTTTTGAAGCGGTCAGGGTCCTGCTTAAAAAGCTCCCGGATATGAACCTTCTTCATTTCACCGGCATGTTGTTGCAGCAATTGCCAGGCTTTGGTGGTGGTAGGGTTTATTTTTGGGAGCATAAGGATTTTCTATAAAGAATTTATTACCTCAATAGTTTTTGTTACCATCCCTTTGCTAATGTCGAGGTGTAAAACCAAACGGATGCGGGCGGGAGTGATGGCATAGCCTAAAATATCCTTTTCCTTCAGTTTTGCCACCAGACCCGGGGCACCCTGGCCATCTTTCAATTCAAAGATGATGATATTCGTTTCAACCGGCAATACCAGCTGCACAAAATCCTTTTTTGCCAGGGCATTGGCAATTAATGTTGCATGTACATGGTCTTCTGCCAGCCTTTCGATATTATGCTGCAAAGCATAGATGCCTGCGGCTGCCATAAAGCCTGCCTGCCGCATCCCCCCGCCAAATGCTTTTCTCACCCGCCGGGCTTTTTTGATAAAGTCTTTTTTGCCAATCAGCAAACTGCCTACGGGGCAGCCCAGGCTTTTACTCAGGCAAACCGAAATGCTGTCGAATGCCTGGCCATATTGTTTGGCAGTTTCTCCACCGGATCCTGTCTGCAGGACTCCGTGAGCAGATTTTTTTGCCACCATGGCATTCCAGAGCCGGGCACCATCGAGGTGAAAGGCCAGACCTTTTTCCTTGCAGAGCGTTTGTATTTTTTTTATTTCACTGAGTTCATAACAACTCCCACCCCCGCGGTTAGATGTGTTTTCCAGTGACACTAAACTGGTATGCGGCCGGTGGGGGTCGTCTGGCTGGATAGCAGCGGCAACCTGTTCGGCGTTTATCCTGCCAAGGTTTCCATGCAACAGTTTTACGGAGGCGCCTGAATTAAAAGCGATCCCCCCGCCTTCATACTGGTAAATATGGGAACTTTCATCACAGATCACTTCATCTCCGGGCTGGGTGTGGCACTTGATGGCGATCTGGTTGGTCATGGTGCCGGAAGGGCAGAACAGGGCAGCTTCCATCCCAAACAGCGCTGCCGTCATGCTCTCCAGTTCATTGATGGAGGGATCCTCGCCAAACACATCATCACCCACCCTGGCTTTCATCATAGCCTCGAACATACGGGGGCCGGGCTTTGTGACCGTATCCGACCTGAAGTCAATTATCATCCGGTTATTTTCCTGCAATATACTCCGTTCACTCCTCAAATTAAGCAGTTGACGAAGCCCCGTTGCCCTTGCCAGACTGATTTTTTATCTTGCAACCATCTATGGGTGAACCGGGATTGATTTTTTATATCATTTTGATTGCTGTTTGCCTGCTGCTGGTGATGGCAGGGGCTTTTCTCCTTGCCCGGTTCAAAACACTTTTCAGGTCATCCATTAAGAACGAACTGCTCAGGAAGAATATCCTTGCATGGCTTATCATTTTTTGTTTATCAGGGGCCTTATCCCCGATGAGCGGTGGTTTCTTTTACATTATCGGAAAGTATGGCTGGTGGGGAATGATAATCGGCCATATTCTCTCTTCCGCTGCCAATACGCTTTTTACTTATAATATAGCCCGGTATGCAGTGGAAAATAAGAAGGCCAGGCAACTTCCCTTTTTCCGGCACAAATTGCTGGTGATAGTGGTAGTAACTGTTATGACACTTTTGGTAAATGTTCCCTTTGCTTACCTGATTTATGATGAACAGATGAAGGAGTATATTAAATACTCGTATGTGTCAAGTGTTTATTTCGGGGCTACAACAGGTTTGATATACACCCTGCTCAGTTATCTTGACCTGGAAAGAAAAAGAAGATTTGATGAGAAAGAACTGGAACTAAGCCGCCTGCGGGAACTAAAAACAAAAGCCGAGCTGGATGCATTGCATTCGAAGATCAACCCGCATTTTTTGTACAATGCACTGAACTCAATTGCCGATTTATCCGTAACAGATGGGAAAAAAGGGAGGAAGATGACCATTGCCTTAGCGGACCTGTTCCGGTACAGTATTAACTATAGCGACAACAATTATTCAACGGTGAAAGATGAACTGGCGATGGCTGAAGTGTACCTTCAGATTGAGAAGATCAGGTTCGAAGACCAGCTGAATTATTTCATACGGGCGGATGAAGAAACCGGGCATTATCTTATTCCCAGGTTCCTGCTGCAACCGGTGGTGGAGAATGCCGTAAAGCATGGTTTGAAAGCGACAGGTAAAATGACAGAGATACTGGTTGAAGTTAAAATGGACGGTGAAGGTTTAGTGGTACATGTTGCGGACAATGGCCCTGCGTTTCCTGATGAAATGAACCCGGGGTATGGCGTTAAAAGTCTCTTTGATAAACTTGACCTGCTGTTTCCTGACCTGTATTCAGTTCAGTTCAGTAATGAACCACGGAAACAGGTATCTGTTCATATCAATAAACTGATGAAAGATGGACCGGTTGTTTAAAGCAATAGTGATCGATGATGAACCCGCCGCACGCCGGCTGATGAAAAGCCTGCTGCAGGAGCATAAAGATGTGGTGGAGGTAATTGTCGAAGCATCTAACGGGGGAGAGGCGATAGAAAAAATTGAATCACTGCTGCCTGATCTTATCTTCCTTGATATACAAATGCCCGACCTCACGGGGTTTGAAGTGATCGAACGGCTTCAGCACAAGCCGAATATCATTTTCACCACGGCGTATGAACAGTATGCCATCAAGGCATTTGAAACTTTCTCTATTGATTATTTATTAAAACCAATCAAGGAAGAAAGGCTGGAGCAAAGCATTGCCAAGCTGAAGCAATTTGGTAAAGTATCCTCACCCATTGATGTGCCGGGTCTGCAACAACTAATACAGCAACTGAAGGCGCCGCAAAAGGCTACGGCATTGCCCATAAAGACCGGCGACCGGATCAATCTGCTGAAGTTTGAGAACATCTGCTACCTGGAAGCACAGGATAAATATGTGTTCATATATACCGCTGACGGGCAAAAACACCTGACCGACCAGTCGCTCAGCCTGCTGGAAGAAAAACTCCCTCCTCAATTTTACCGGGTGCAGAAATCCTTTATCATCAATAAAGAGAAAATAAAGGAAATGCACAAGCATTTCAACGGCCGTTTCCTTTTCACCATGGATGATAAGAACCTCACCAGTATCAGTTCAGGCAGGACCTATCATGAGGCCATTAAGTCTGAATTTGGTCTTTAAACTCCATTGAGGGCTTCCCGCAAACCACCTATCGTCCTATTTCACCTTTTGTATCAAAAATTGACGGTCCGGTAACCCGGTTTCCCTTCATGCGTCATACTTCCGTAATTCCGAACGGCCGGTTATCCCTGATTCTGGCCGTTTAATGTAAAACAATGTTCTATGTAATACAAAGTACTTAATTTTGACCTGTAATGAACAAAAACAAGTACATAAAAAGTATAGCCATGAAAAAATTATTGACCTTACTATCTGTTGTTTCCTTATTCTTATCTGTTGATAGTCAAGCACAAATTAAAAGTAGTAAAGTAGTCGGCACTGTGATCGATGGCAACACCAAAACTATTGAATCAGCCACAATCACCCTTTTGAGGGCTAAAGACTCCTCCGTAGCCAAGATGGCTGTGGCTGATAAAACCGGTTATTTCAGCTTTGATGGGGTAACAGAGGGCAGATACCTCGTTTCTATATCTGCCGTTGGTCACAACAAAGGCTTCTCTGACATTTTTGAGGTAAATGGGGTTAACCCTTCAATTACTTTAAAAACCATTGAACTGGTGCCTTCCGCCAAAAACCTGGGTGGGGTGACTGTTACAGCCCGCAAGCCCCTTATCGAACAAAAGATAGACCGTACCATCGTAAACGTGGAAGCAGCAGCCAGCAATGTTGGCACCACGGCGCTTGAGGTGCTGGAAAAATCACCCGGTATTACTGTTGACAAGGATGGTAATATCAGCCTGAAAGGAAAACAGGGTGTGCAGGTCTATGTGGATGGCAGGCCTACTTATTTATCAGGCCCGGACCTTGCCAACCTGCTCAGCGGAATGAACAGCAACCAGCTGGATCAGATCGAGATCATGACCAATCCCCCGGCTAAGTATGAAGCAGCCGGTAACAGTGGTATCATTAATATTAAAACCAAAAAGACAAAACAGTTTGGTTATAACGGAAGTATTTCTTCCACTTATAGCCAGGGCAGGTTACCAAAGATCAGCAATGGTTTCAATTTCAATTACCGGAAGAATAAAGTTAATTTCTTTACCAACCTGGGGCAGAACTACCGCCGCAATTTTCAGAACCTCGATATTCAGCGGAAATTCATTGATGCAACAACCAAAGAAATAAGATCACATTTTGACCAGGAATCAAGAATAAGAGAAGGAGGGGAGTCGTACAACGGAAAGATCGGGCTGGATTATTTTGCCAGCAAGAAAACAACGCTCGGTTTTGTTGTGAACGGGTTCTATAACCCCGGGAACTTCAGTAACACCAGCGATGTGATGATCTCCGATCCCTACCGTGTTTTGCTCAGCCGCACATTGGCCAGTACCAGCAACGAGAGGAAATGGAAGCATGTGGGGGCCAATCTTAACTTCCGTCATGTATTCGATTCAACCGGCAGGGAACTGACAGCTGATGCCGACCTGCTGAGCTACCGCAGTACGAATAACCAGAACCTGATGAATGCTTATTATGATGCGGCAGGAGTGCCAACGACGAAAGCCGACACCCTGCTGGGCAACCTGCCACAGGAAATCAATATTTATTCGGCTAAAATGGACTATACTCATCCATTGAAGAATGGAGCAAAGTTCGAAGCCGGTATCAAAACCAGTTTTGTAAAAACGGATAACAATGCAGTATACGATAGTGTAAATTATGGAGTGAGGGTAAGGGATATTGGCCGCAGTAATCATTTTATTTATGATGAGAATGTGAATGCGGCGTATGTGAACTACAGCAGGCCCATGGGTAAAAAATTCTTTGGACAATTCGGGCTGAGGGCAGAAAATACCAACGCAAAAGGAAACCAGGTGATCTCCGGTGAAAAATTTACAAGAAACTATACTCAGCTTTTCCCGACTGCTTTTTTACAATATAAAGCAAACGAAAAACACACATTTGGCCTGAATTACGGCCGTCGTATTGAAAGGCCGGATTACGAAGACCTGAACCCCTTTATCATGTTCCTGGACAGGTACACATTCGAACAGGGCAACCCTAACCTGCAGCCGCAGTTCTCTCACAATGTGGAGTTGTCGCACACGTATAAAGGATTCCTGAACACCACACTGAATTATACAAGGACTACTGATATCATTAATGAAGTGCTGGAGCAGAATACAGACCGGAATGAAACTTTTGTAAAAAAACAAAATATTGCCAACCAGCAGCAGTTTGGTATTGCGGTCAGCGCTGGCGGGCAAATTAAAAAATGGTGGAGCGGAAACATTTATGCCAATGTGTATAACAACCGTTTTAAGGGTGTCGTCAACGGCGACTATGTGAGTATCGGCGCCACTACCGGGCAGTTCAATGTAAGCAACCAGTTCAAGTTTGCCAAAACATGGGGCGCTGAGCTGAGTGGTTTTTACCGTACACCCGGTGTGGATGGTGTATTCAAAATACAAGGCCTGGGAGCCGCCAATATGGCCTTCAGCAAACAGGTGTTCAAAGGCAAGGGAACTTTCAGGCTTAGCTTCCGGGATATATTCTGGACGCAAAAGGCAAAAGGAACTATTAAATACAGCAATATCGATGCAGCCTTTCAGCAAATGAGGGATTCAAGGCAAGTGGCACTTGGCTTCACCTTCCGTTTCAATAAAGGTAAAATGGGCAATGCACCCAAGAGAAAAACCGGCGCTGCTGATGATGAAAAGGGCAGGGTGAATACCGGCGATAACTGATAACAGCCATTAACCCCGCCTGACGGCGGGCAAGCATAAAATCTCAGGCCATGAAGAAGTCTTCCCCAACGGGAGGACTTCTTTATGGCCTCTCCCTAAATCCCTCTCCAGGGAGAGGGACTTCGCACCTTCATTCATTTCGCATTTTTATTCTAAGAGAGGACTTGTCTATATTTGTTGCTGCACCAAAACTGCTATTATGCCCTCTTTTGATATTGTAAGTAAAGTAGAAGCACAGGCATTAGAAAATGCCGTGAATGTAACTACCAAAGAGATAACCAACCGGTTTGACTTTAAAGGCTCCCATGTGCTGATCAACCTGGACAAGAAAGAGTACCTTCTTAAAATAGAAACGGAGGATGATATGAAGATGCGCCAGTTGATCGATGTGCTTATCAGCCGCGCACACAAACAGGGGATAGCTCCGGAAGCATTTGATGCCTCCAAAGAAGGTGGGCAGAGCGGCAAAACCTGGAAGAAGGAAGTGAAAGTGAAGAACGGACTGGCGCAGGAGGATGCCAAGAAGATTGTAAAACTCATCAAAGACTCCGGAATGAAGGTGCAGGCATCCATTAATGATGACATGGTGAGAGTGACCGGAAAAAAAATTGATGGTTTCTACTACTGTATCCACCACACAGACGACAACTGCACCTGCAGGAAACCAGAGCCTGGATTATTTTTTCGCGCATCTTCAGAACTGCGGATCGATTTAAAACAAAGTTTTATGATCGGTGACAGTGATAGCGATATAATCGCTGCGGAAAGAGCCGGCTGTAAGGGAATCAAAATTGAAAGCGATAACGTCGATAGTAGTTATCTTATTAAAATAATTACTCCGAGGTAATTTTCAAAA
>JANNUI010000285.1:0-1875 GCA_031395125.1 Chitinophagaceae bacterium
GTTTCTTTTTCTTTCAGATGTTCCAACCGCTGTGCAGATAGATTTTTATCATTCTCCTTGCTGCGAACGGTCTGCAGCATTTCGTTAAAAGCATGCTGCATGGCCTGCAATGCTTTTTCTTTTTCAATGAAAGCTAATTTCTCCTGTTCCAATGCCGCTTCATCACCGGCAATCTCCGCTTCCAATTTTATTCTCTTATCGGTTTCTGTTTCCTGTTGCTCATTCAGTTCTTTGTAGGTAAGATTGAAACCTTCCAGCGAAGCTTTGGCTAATTCAATACTTACGGTGCGGTAATCTTTTTTTATCTCATGATATTTCTCTGCCTTCTTTGCCTGGCTTTCCAGTGATTTCAACTGGTTGTTGATCTCAAAAAGCAAATCCTCAATGCGGGCAAGGTCCTGCTCCGTAGCATCCAATTTCAGTTTCGCCTCTTTCTTGCGAGTCTTGTAAATGGAAATACCAGCAGCTTGTTCTAACATCCTGCGGCGGGCACCTTCCTTGTCTTTTATCAGGTCATCCACCATGGCCAACTCGATGATGGCGTAACTATCAGTTGAAATGCCTGTATCAATAAAAAGGTTCTGGATATCTTTCAACCGGCATTGCACATCATTCAACCGGTATTCGCTTTCGCCGCTTTTATAAAATTTCCGGGTGATGGTAACCTCATTGAACTCAGTGGGTAAAAGATTTTTAGTATTCTCGAAAGTCAGGCTCACTTCGGCAAGACCGCTGGCACTGCGGGTCTTGGAGCCATTGAACACAAGGCTGTCAAGGTTCTCACTGCGGAGGTGGCTTATCTTCTGTTCGCCGATGACCCAGCGGATGCTGTCCACGATATTGCTCTTACCGCAACCATTGGGACCCACGATGCCGGTGATATTATCATCAAAACTTACCACGGTCTTGTCGGCAAAGCTCTTAAAGCCCTTGATTTCTAAGCTCTTTAATCTCACTGTTTCTTATTTAATGTGGGGCGAATTTACGGGAATAAAGGGCTTAGCGATACTGGCTTTCAGGGTTTTCCACAAATTTTAAGAGAATGTGGAGAAGATATATTTGTTGGCCAGCTGCGGTTTTTCATGGCATCGGCTGTTGTGTCACTCACTTGTACGTCCCGTTTTCATGGCATCATTTTTTGCATTATCACTACTGCATAGTATATTTCTTTTATTATGTTTTTTCCACCGCATACGATACGGCGTTACTCACATTCGACCCCTTCGGGGTCTTGCTGCCAAACCCCGAAGGGGTTAAATTTGAATAACCATCGGTGCAACCGGTGGTAAAAAAAACTATATGAGCACCTACACCCAAATCCTCTACCAAATAGTTTTTAGCACCAAACACAGGGAAAGAACGTTGATAAAAAAGGACAGACCGGAACTCTTTCAGTATATCTCAGGAGTACTAAAGAAAAAAGACTGTCACCTTTATCGCATCAATGGTGTGGAAGACCATCTGCACATCATCACCGACCTGCATCCGTCAGTATCACTGGCAAGCTTAGTAAAGGACATCAAACTTTCTGCAACCAAACTGATTAAAGAAAATAATCTATTTCCAAACTTCGGCGGCTGGCAGGATGGATACACCGTCCAGAAGCCGAACATGGAAGCGGCGAATAATATTCCCAGCGCCCACATCGGCAGCCCCGAAAGATAGGGCTGCAATTTTTCCGGCACGGTGATTTTTGCTTTGGGAAGTTCGACCCCCAAATGCAGGAATCCCAAAACCACCGCGCTGAACGCCAGGCTGAAATAGATCAGCGCGCTTTGCGGCGCATGACTCTGTCCCAGCCAGTCTGCGACTTGCGTTGGCACAAAAGGCAAATGCAATTTGACCGACCATGCGATAAATAATGAAAGCACAACA
>JANNUI010000307.1:0-3688 GCA_031395125.1 Chitinophagaceae bacterium
TCAGAAACAAGTAATGATGGCTTCGGAGATCGCCATGGAACACCACCTTGGCCTTACCTGCGACCCAATAGGCGGACTGGTGCAGGTGCCCTGTATAGAAAGGAATACAATGGGTGCAATTAAGGCTATAACCGCCTCCCAGTTAGCGCTTCAGAGCACACCCGATTTTGCCAAAGTATCGCTGGATGCAGTTATCAAAACTATGTGGGATACGGCAAAGGATATGAATCATAAGTATAAAGAAACGGCCGATGGCGGTCTCGCCGTCAATGTACCCCTGAGCCTCCCCGAATGCTGACATCCTAAACTGGGCGAAGCCTGACCGACTTTGTCATTCAGGCAGGGATTATTTTTTTGATGATTGATGCTTTTGAGTAAAAGCATTTGTAATTTTATCGTCCCCCTAAAAAAAATCAATCAAAACGCTTAAAGCATATAATCATGGCAACTAAAAAGAAATCAAAAAAACCTGCCCGCCGCGGCGGGAAAAAAGCAAAACCCGTTAAAAGAAAAGTATCCCGGAAACCTGCCCGACGTGGCGGGAAAGCTGCCCCAAAGAAAAAAGCAGTAAAGGCAAAAGCAAAACGTAAACCGGTAGCTAAAAAGCCTGCCCGCCGTGGCGGGAAACCAGCGCCAAAAAAAGCGAGGGCGGTAAAAAAGAAAGTTGCCAGGAAGCCGGTAAAGAAAGCCATGCCTACCGGCAGGCCGGTCGTTAAAAAAGTAGTGAAGAAAGTTGCAGGGAAAAAACCGGCTCCCAAACCAAAAGCAGTTAAGAAGCCAGCGCCGAAACCCAAAGCGGTTAAACCAAAACCGGCACCTTTTATAGTGGAAAGAATTAAAGAAGTGTACAGTACCCCCCAGGAAACAGTTGTAGTGGAAACAGTAGTGGTAACTGAAGCAGAAAATGCGGAAGGAAGCCTTGCCGCTGAAGAGGCAGTCGTACATAATACGAATGAGGGTAATAATGGGACAACAATAATGTGATGGTAAAACTGCTGATGATACAGCCGTTCCGCATCTGGCGGAGCGGCTTTTTAATTAAGTTCCGGGCTAATGCTTACGCCTGAGTAATTCTTTATTTCATTATACAACGTATCCCTCTCCACCGGCTCTCTTTTTGCCTGCCTGATTAATGTAACCAACTCGGCAGTGGTCATGGAAGGGCTTTGCTCCTCAGAGCCAGCCATGGAGTAGATTTTTGTTGTGTCGTCAATCGTTCCGTCAATATCATCCACCCCAAATGAGAGTGAGAGTTGTGCATTCTGCCGCCCCAGCATGGGCCAGTAAGCTTTCAGGTGGGGGAAGTTGTCGAGGTAGATGCGGGCAATAGCGTACATCTTCATGTCTTCAATATGGGTGCTTTCCGGCACATAGCTCATATCGTTATCCTTGTTGCGGAACTTGAGCGGAATGAAAGTATTAAAGCCCCCGGTCCTGTCCTGTAATTCCCGAAGCCTTTTCATGTGATCAATGCGGTGCTCAAATTTTTCAATCTGCCCGTAGAGCATGGTGGCATTGGAGTGCAATCCCAGTTGATGCGCTGTTTCATGTATCAGCAGCCATCCATCCGCATCCACTTTGTCGGCACATATCTTTTCTCTTATCTCAGGATGAAAAATTTCAGCTCCGCCACCGGGTATGGAATTCAGCCCGGCATTGATTAAAAACTTCAAACCTTCTTCCACACTTACTTTGGCTTTGCGGAACATGTAATCGTATTCGACAGCCGTGAAGGCCTTAATATGCAACTCAGGGCGATGGGCTTTGATCGCTTTGAGCAGATCAGCAAAGAACTGCAGGTCCATTTTGGGGTGAACACCGCCAACGATATGCACTTCGGTGATCGGTTTGCCATCATATTTCTTTACCATGTGCAGCATCTGGTCAATACTCAGCTCCCAGCCTTCTTCCCGTTTAGCATAGAGACGGCTGTAGCTGCAGAAATTGCAGCTGAACACACATACATTGGTCGGTTCTATGTGAAAGTTGCGGTTGAAGAAAACCTTATCGCCATGTTTTTTTTCTTTGATATAGTTGGCAAGGCTGCCCACGAACCCGAGGCTGGCTTTTTCAAAAAGCAGGAGGCCTTCTTCATCGGAGATGCGCTGCCCGGCCCTTACTTTATCGGCTATCTGCTTATGGGCAGGGGATATATTGGTAGTAGCTATCATGGTTGAATAATAAGCAAAGTTACAAATTAAGCTTCTTTATTTTGAGAAAACGGAACACAAAGATCACAATGAAACACAAAGGGCACTACGTCGTGTTCTTCGTGCAAACTTTGTGTTCTTTGTGCTCCAAAAGCTCTCTTGCCAAAAAGAGTAAAATCCTTATCTTCATTTCACTTAATAGGGCTATATGAATTTAAAACTCAGGTTAACGGTTCTCAGCTTTTTACAGTTTTTCGTGTGGGGAGCATGGCTCATCACCATTGCCACCTATTTTTTCTCCAATAACATGGGTACGGGTGCCCAATTTGGGGCGATCTTTTCCACCCTGGCTATTTCTTCCCTGTTTATGCCCGCACTTACCGGGATTATTGCTGATAAATGGATGAATGCAGAAAGGCTGTATGGCATCCTGCATATTTTATATGGAGCCGTTCTACTTTATATACCCCAGGTAAAAGATGCGGATACGCTGTACTATGTCATTTTTGCTGCCATGATCTTCTACATGCCCACCATCTCCCTGTCCAATTCCATTTCTTATACCATCCTGAAGAGAAATAATTATGATGTGGTAAAAGTATTCCCGCCGATAAGGGTCTGGGGAACCATAGGTTTCATCGTGGCTATGTGGACGACCAACCTGACGGGGAGTAAGGCCAATACCAACCAGTTCATTATAGGGGGTGTGCTGGCTATTTTGCTGGGAATTTATTCATTTACTCTGCCGAAATGCCCTCCGCAAAAATCCATTTCAAAAGATGCATCCATCATCGAGCAGTTGGGATTAAATGCCTTTAAACTCTTTGCCAAATACAAAATGGCCCTGTTCTTCATCTTCTCCATGTTCCTGGGCGCAGCTTTGCAGCTTACCAATATGTATGGGGATACTTTCCTCGATGATTTTAAAAAAGTACCGGAATATGGAGCGGATTCTTTTGTGGTTAAATATTCGACTATTATTATGTCCATCTCGCAGATATCGGAAACGGTATTTATCCTCACCATACCATTTTTCCTGAAACGGTTTGGCATCAAGAAAGTGATGCTTTTTTCCATGCTGGCATGGGTACTTCGTTTTGGGTTATTCGCTTACGGCAACCCGGCTGACGGGTTATGGATGATCATATTTTCCTGTATCGTTTACGGGATGGCATTCGACTTCTTCAATATCTCCGGCTCCCTGTTTGTGGAAACGACAACAGATTCTTCCATCCGTTCCAGCGCCCAGGGATTGTTTATGATGATGACGAACGGAGTTGGGGCTTTTTTAGGAAGTAAAATAAGCGGTTATTTAATTGACAAGTATTTTACCGTGAATGGGGGAGATAAGGACTGGCACAATATCTGGCTGACCTTTGCGGCCTATGCCGCAGTGATCGCTGTTTTGTTCCTGGTATTATTCAGGCATAAACACAATCCAAAAGATATAGGGAATATCCAGCATTAAAAGGCACTTCGTTAAGGCAAACAAAGATCCCAAACTCCTGATTGGAATTTGGGATCTTTTATGAAGGGTG
>JANNUI010000361.1:0-3050 GCA_031395125.1 Chitinophagaceae bacterium
GAGGCGGTTGTTCTTTGCCCGGTTCAGGTCTTCCTCGGTAATGTTCAGGTTGGCTATGCCGTCAGCAGCATTCATCAGCTCCCATCTGGCGCTGTCAATACTTTTATCTTTCGGCACTTCACATTCAAAGTAAGTAAAGCCCGGATCATGCAGTGTAAAAGCATAACCCCAGAGTTTGGAAGCCATTTTGGTCTCCACTAGTTTTTTATAAAAAACACCGGAAGGATCGTTGGTGAGGATCTCCACGAGTGCATCATTAGCGGTATAATCTTTATCGGCCAGCGACGGTGTGTGATAGGCCATGCCGATATACTGTATGTCGCCGGTACGTTTCAGCGAAACCTGTCTTTCCCCGTCCTGTGATGGCTCAACGGTATAAGTGGGCAGCAGTTTCCGGGTGGGTTTGGGTATGGGGCCGAAATACTGTTGTGCATACTTCAGTGCATTCTTCTCGTCAAATTTACCGGCAATGATAAGCACCGCATTATCCGGCTGGTAATATTTTTTGTAAAACAGTTTCAGGTTCTCCGCTTTCACCCTTTCAATATCTTCCTTGCTGCCGATGGTGGATTTACCATAGTTGTGCCAGAGATACATAGACGAGATCACCCGCTGCATCAGCACATTGCTCTGGTAGTTCTCCCCGATCTCAAATTCATTCCTTACCACACTGAACTCTTTGGCCAGTTCTTCCGGCAATATTTTGGAGTTGACCATCCGGTCGGATTCCATATCGATGGCCCAGCGCAGGTTTTCATCTGATGCGGAAAGTATTTCGTAGTAGTTGGTCCGGTCGTACCAGGTAGTGCCATTGGCAAAAGCACCTTTATCAGCAATCGCCTTTTTAATATCGGCGAATTTTTTGCACTGTTTGAAGAGCATATGCTCCAGCAGGTGGGCCATCCCGCTTTCGCCATAGCCTTCATGACGGCTACCCACTTTGTAAACGATATTTACTGCAATATTGGTTTGTGATGCATCGGGCATCAGCAATATCCGCAGGCCGTTGCTGAGTTCATATTCTTTGATGCCTTCAACGGTGGTAATCAGTTTGGGGGCAGTTTGCGCAGAAACAGTTTTTGCATTCAGCAGTAAAAGGCTGACTGTAAAAGCTAAAAGGATAAGTCGCATGATTATTTGATTTTGAATGAAAGTAGGTGAAAACCTGAAAGGTGCAAAACAACCCTGTACAAACTTTTATAAAGGTTGAAACTGAGTTTAAGGGGTGAGAAGTATAACCGCTGAGGCGCAAAGACGCGGAGAAATTAATTTCAAAAAAAAACTCAGCGCCTCCCTCTCTCTGCGGTGAAGTTTTACCGGATGATCGTCACCGTCCCTTTTTCCAGCACCGGCCTGTTGAGGTTATCGTAGAACTCCAGCACCCATACAAAGACCCCGGTGGCCTGGTCAGTGCCTTTGAACTTTCCATCCCATCCCTGGCCATAGGTTTTGGTGAAATAGATCAGCTGGCCTGCCCGGTTGTAAACAGAAAAACTCTTCAGCCCCTTCATGCCGATAAGATAAGGGCGAAGCAGGTCGTTCAGCCCGTCATTATTGGGAGTAAAGGCAGTAGGCAGATAGAATCCCGGTTTCTTCAGCACCAGCATCTGTATGGTGTCTGTAGTTACACAGGTATGAACATCAGCCATGTCAATCAGGTATTTTATATCATCTACAGCAGTGAACTCGGTGTAACGGGTAGTATAACTGCTCAGGTACTTCGGCGGACGCCAGTTAAAATTATTACCGATGCTGTCACGCACATGCAGCCAATGCGAACTGCCCAGGGGTACGGTGATGTCGCGGTAGTGGTAGCCAGGCGCCTGCCTGTTTACCAGCACCGTTTTGACAACGGTTTGCGTATCGCTTTCACAACCCAACGTTGTCATCTTAAGGACCACATCCAGTTTGCCCGGCTGCCCGTTATAAGTAACAAATGGCGGGTCTTTCACCAGTGACAGCGGGTCGCCATTACCAAAATTCCAGTTGTACCATACCTGAGGCGAACTATTTTCCTTACTCAGGTTGGAAAATAGCATGGGCCTGCCGGTGCAGATGGAATCCCAGGTAAAATCGGGGATGCCCTGCGGCATAATATAGACATCCTGGTTGGTACTATCCTTGCAGCCAAATTCGGTGGTGGTCACTAAATTTACATTATAAGTGCCCACAGGGCTGAATGTTCTTACCGCATCCATACTGATATCGGTAATACCGTCGCTGTATTTCCACAGGTAGGTCATGGCAGCATTGTCGGGACTATTGGAGCCGTTGGTGAAAGTAAATGAACTGATAGCCACACAGCCGGAATCGTTGCTGGGTGTAAATGAAGCAACAGGCAAAGGATGAATAAAAACATCATGGTAACTTGTGCTGTCCGGACAACCGCCCTGTGTTATCTCAGCCCAGTAGGTTCCTGAAACAGCAGGTGAATAGCTTAATCCGGTGGCTCCTGCTATCGGGCCTGCGGTTAGTTCATGCCATTGGATGGAAGTAGAACTGTTATTTACTGTAAGTGTTGCCCTCGGTTCATTGATACATGTACTGATCTTTCCGGTAGCGGTTACTACTGTATCAACAATGTAAGTATCAACTATGGTGGAATCGGTATTGGTACAGCCTGTAAGTATGTCTGTTACGGTCACAATAAACTCTGTTGGCACTGAAACAGGACCTGCAAACGGATTTGAAATATTAGGATTATTTACCTGCCCCGCCGGTACCCATGAGTAAGTATGGGCTGCTAACGGAGGTCCGCCTATCTGCACCAGCTGTCCATTACAAATTATCCTGTCAGGACCCGCAATGGCAGGAGGGGTTGTTCCCACATCAACAATGGCGTACAATGTATCCAAACAGCCAAAGCCGACGAAGGGTGTTATTTCAACCGGGAATATAGCCCCAACTAAAGGTGGCGGGGTAAGTGTCAGCGTTTGATTTGTACCAATTACATTCTGGAAGGTAATATCGTCAAACCACCGGTAACTCTGGAAACCAAAAGGGGCCGTTAGCGTAATGCTGGGAGCGCCGGGACAAATAAAATTACCGGT
>JANNUI010000420.1:0-12716 GCA_031395125.1 Chitinophagaceae bacterium
CCAGGATTGATGCAGATAAAGGTATAATAATTCCGTCAACAAACTGACGGAATTCATACTAATACCGTCAGCCAGTGAACAGAAACCGGGAACCTGCAAAACTCCCGGAAATAATGGGTCCCTGTCTGCCGACAGGCAGGCATTTTTTTGTTCCTACCCCGATGGCTATCGGGGTCGGCAGCGGTATGAGTGTGTGCATGTACTTCCATAAATAATTTATTTCAAATGATATTTGTTTTTTAAATAAGTCGTTAAATCTTCCCCGCTTTTTTTCATGTTTTCAAGCAACAATATTTTTGAACGTCTTGAACCATTCATCTGCAACGTATGAAAACCAAGTTCTTTTAACTCCTTAGCATCATAAGTAATAAGTGAAGGGTTGTCATTGCTTCTTAAAATTTGTCCGTCATCAGTTTCCTGTTTTCTTAATATAGCCGGGTCAAGAATTTTTGCAGCAATCTTTTTAAAATTATCAAACTCATGATTATAATTATCTTCCAGCTGGCGTATAAGGGAAAACTGATTGTAATAACCCATTATTTTATTAGAGGTTTCCGCATTCATGATAAGACGGAACCCACCGGAATATTTAAGCTGGTCAAACGTCCGGCTGTTGTTTGCAAATGGAATTGACCTTGGACCAACCCTTGCCGCATAATACAACTGGCCACCATTTTGTTTTGCCAATTCAGGTCTATTCAACAATTGCATTAAAGTATCAAGTAACGCTACTCCATTTCTTTCTGTTTGCACTATTGCATCCAGGTTTTTTACATCATCTTGCAAATCGGCAACGAGTGAATGAATAAATTGTTTCTCCCTGTCTTTTTCAATCTTATGCTCCAGTTGATACTCTGCCAAAAAACCACAGAACACAGCAAGGAACAACATGAGAAACTCCCAGAAATAATGAGTCCATTTTTTTCTTGCGGTATGCGAGTGTGCATGTACTTCCATAAATAGTTTATTTCAGGTGATATTCTTTGTCAATAACTTTTATCAGAGAATCTGCTTTTGTCATTTGAGTTTTTAATACCCTGGTATAAGTGCCTTTCATCATGTTTTTTACATGCGCCACCCGGTTGCTGAATTCGGCAAGCAGTGTATGTTCTTTCGTCATCAATTGCGGATTATCTAAAATGGATCTTCCGCTAATAGTAGAAGTTTCAGAATAATACTTGTTGTAAAAGATCAGGTAGGACTTTTCTCTCGCCTGCATACGCATGGTTTGCAGAAAATTTTCAATTTTTATGATTGCTTCCACGCCAGCCCAGTAGTCAACAATACCATCAATCACTTTTTTATTGGTGATTAACCGCATTCCGCCTGAATTTTTTAATTGTGACGAAGTCCGATCAGTCAGCACTACGGTAAAACCAGCAAGTGATGTAATGTTATATTCGTATAATTTTTTTACCTCTGCCGGCGATTGTATTTTACCTTCCTGAAACATTGTTACCAGAGAATCTCCGGCAGCGCTGAATCTTTTAAGGGTTTCAATATTTGAATGGAGAATAGCAGTGTCTGTGCAAAGATCTTCCCTGAATGATTGTACATATTGCTTTCCTCTTTCTTTCTCTATCTTATGCTCTAGCTGGTATTCTGCCAAAAAACCGCAGAACACAGCCAGGAACAACATTAGAAACTCCCAGAAATAATGGGTCCATTTTTTCCTGCCCCGGTGGATACCGGGGTCGGCGGTGTGGGTGTGGGCATGTACTTCCATAGATAATTTATTTCAGGTGATATTCTTTATTCAGCAGTTCAATAATTTCAACAGCAGTTTGTTTTAAATCGGGGTATACAATCTGATGAAATCCCAATATATACTCCATAAAATTTTCTGTTATTAGGCCGGCTTCGTCCCAACTTTGAAAGCCGTAACCCAAAGATTTTATGGAAGACAGCGGATTCTTCCCGGAATTTTTTTCAAGAAACTTTTTTGAATTTATTTTATACTGCAGATAATGTTCGGAACTAACCCCTCCATAGATTTTTTGCGCAGTATTCCAGACTGCTTCTGATCTTTTAATCTGAGCTTCGTAATGTCCTAGCTTGACAACTAAAATGGTATTACTAAAATAACGAAGATTACCTGAGCTTTTTAATTGTGAATAAGTTGCATCATAAGGAACGAAGACTGATAAATCAATTGAACTATTATTTTGAACATGAAAATCACTCAAAGTCACACTGTCTTTGGTTTTTTTGAAATTAGCTGTAATACGGCTGAAAGTTTCTTGTAAACTGTCATTGCCACTCACGAAAAGCCCAAGCTGAAGCGTATCATTGATTAAGTCTTGCTTTAGCAAAAGGGCATACTCTTTGGCTCTTTTATGCTCAATCATATGCTCTCTTTTGTTTTCTACAAAGAAGCCAAGCGTTACAGCAAGAAATAACATTAAAAACTCCCAGAAATAATGTGTCCATTTTTTTCTTGGAGTATGGGCGTGGGCATGTACTTCCATTTTTTAATCTTTTTTAAAATAGCTGTAAAGAAATGCTGCAAGAAATCCTACGATCATATAAATAATAAGACGTATGATCCTGTTCCTTGTAGGTGAATTACTCATTAGCTGGTTAATAAATTGGGGAATTATTTTTTTAAGTTGCTACAACGAAGCCTTTGAATTGTCTTTTAAAAGTTTTTCTACTTTCTCTTTTCCTTTCACCGATAATAATTTGTTAGGCGCCGCTTTCAACGAAAGTTCAAACTGTTCCAATGCTTCTTTGGGGCGGTTGTTTTCCAGCAGCCATTCGCCATACAATTCAAATGATGGTTTAACAATAGCAGGAGGGCCAAAAGCATAACCGGATTTTGATTCCATCTCTACAGCTCTTTTCAAAAATATTTCTGTTTGTATAATGTCCTTTAGCAGCCAGCTGTGCATTGCATTTAATTCCAGCAGCATCACGGTGGCTTGTTCTATATCCAGCGCATTGGGTAATTCAGCATTGATGCTACCGCAGAGTTTGGTTCCGGTATTGGTAACTCTTTCTTCATCCACCAGTATCTCACTTGTCAGCTTGGTAATGATATTGTTGAGTTCCGCTTCATTTTTTTTGTGGTAAAAATTCATGCCGTTTGCAAAATGATTCATGGCACGGGTTACGATATTGAGATCATTCTGTTTTACTTCAATGGCATTAACATCATTTCCATATTCATTGGTTTCTGCCAGGTAAGTGGATTTCTGGTAGATCATATGTTCTCTTGCCCGGCCGCTGCCCAGTTCTTTGCTGAAGACATTCATACTGTCAAGAACCTTTCTTGCATTTTCATATTCCCCCTTTTGCAAATAACCATACTCCAGCCAGTGATAAGCATGATAGTTAAGTGCATCGTTTGTGAGTTTTTTCCGGTGCTTTCTTTGTTGACCTGCATCCCAGGAAACGATATTCGAGGAAATGACTTTATCCCACATGCCCAGCGATAAATAAATATGAGTGGGCATGTGCAGGGCATGGCCTGCCGAAGGAGCCACTGCTGAATATTTATCAGCGGTAGTTAAAGCCATAGAAGCATGTGCCGGGTCATCGTAGGCATGTATTAAATAATGTAAGGCGCCGGGATGTTTAGGATTACTTTTCAAAACTTCTTTGGCAATTTCTGCGGCCTGTTCATACACCTCTGTATTGCGGCCAACGGGCACCGAACCAATAAGAGCAATGCTGTAAAAAGAAGCGATCTCATTATTGCCGGAATTTTTTTTATATAGTTCTCCCATATAAATGGCATAGCTGCTGTCCCGCTGAAACTTACTGTCGCTGCCATATAATATATTAATGGCACGCATCAGATCTTTTTCAAAATCAGTTGTTGCTTTGGCCACTCGTTCTTCAGGAGTGGGAGCCAGTTCTTTTAAAACGGCATTGGCTTTTTCATATGCCTGGTAGCGCCACAGCGGATGGTTATGTGTCATGGCCTCGCCCCAATAGGCCATGGTAAAATCTTTATCAATGTTTATCGCATTTCGGAATTCTTCTGCCGCATCTTCATATTCAAAGCTGTGCAGCAGTAACATACCTTTTTGAAAAGCTGGCTGTGCTTCTGCTTTACCGGTTGCTTTAAAATCAATTTCACCCAATGTATCGGTTGTATTCTTCTTCTTCGGTGAGCAACTCATGATAACAAGAATAGAAAACAAGGTGCAGGCCTGAGTGATTTTAGCAGAATTCATAACGTTGATTTTTTGAGATTCTAAATTTACCAAAATAAAAATTAATGAAATGGGAATTAGCCCTCGGCAGGTTTTTATTCTAGGTGAAATACTTCCGTAGAAATAAAATTTATTGATTGGCTTTAAATACTCTCAAAAAATTTCCTCCTAAAATTTTCCTGATATCTTTTTTGCTATAACCTCGTTTTACCAATTCTTCGGTGATCTTTGGAAAATCTTCCACGCCATCCAACCCGGCAGGTAATGAGTTGACACCATCAAAATCACTTCCCATGCCTGCATAATCTACTCCCACCAGTTTTACTATATAATCAAGATGGTCAAACAGCATACTCATGGGCGGACGGAGCCCTTTCACCTCATCCGGGTATTTATTAAATAGATATACCTGCATGAAATAAGGTTCCGGGTTTAATTTCAGCAGCGAATCCATTTCCGCTTTATGCTTTGCCGTGAAGGCATCACTCCTGGTTTCAAAGTTGGGATCCAGGAAACCGCTGTAAAAATTGAGATGGATAACACCCCCATTTTTCGCCACAGCTTTTATCTGGTCGTCTTTTAAATTTCTTCGGTGCGGGCATAATGTATATACACAGCTATGCGATACCAAAACCGGTTTAGTGGCGATGGCCATTACATCCCAAAATGTTTGTTCACCAACATGACTTAAATCTACAAGCATCCCCAGCTCATTCATCCGCTTCACTACTTGCTTTCCAAAATCTGTGAGACCTTTTCGCCTGACGGAGTCCTCCCCCCTCTCCACCCCGTGGAGAGGGGTTGGGGGTGAGGTTTCATCCAAAGCTGAAGTTGCCCAGGGTGTGGAATTGTTCCATGTGATCGTCATGTAACGAACTCCTCTTTTATACAACGCATCTAATTTGTTCAGATCATTTTCAATCATGTGGCCACCTTCCACACCAAATAACACAGCCAGTTTTTTTTGTTTGGCAATTTTTATAATGTCTTCCGCTGTGAAAGCCTGCACCATTTTATCCGGGTTTCGGTTAGTCCATGCCATCACCGTATCCATCTGCCGGTTGGCCAAAGCGTAAGGGCTTTTCTCTTGTCCATCACACCAGATGGAAAAGAACTGCGCATCCACACCGCCTTCTTTCATCCGCTGAAGGTCTGAATGTGTTTTATGTTTTAATGATTGGTCAAAACTTACACCATCACTGATGGCCGTGGTAGGGATATCATTATGGGTATCTATCAAAATAGATTTAAAATGAATTTTTTTGGCCCGTTGGGCAATAGCAGTCACTGATGAAAATAGAATAGAAAGTAAAAGAAAATACCGGCTAAGAAATATCATGATTATTTTATTTTAATAAATTCATAAGGAGTAAATTCTACAAAGTCGGCAACTGTTACCGTTACTGATTTCACTTTGTTCATTTCAATACTGAAAGGCCACACTTTTCTTCCATACAGGGGGTCATTGAAGACAGCAAAAAAACGGTTCCCCCCCAGGGCGCCCAGCCTGGCAAAACGGCCATGGTGGTGTTCAAAGCTGGCCACCAGCATCCCTTCCTGTGCAGTGATATACATCAGGCCATATACGGCATGCCGGTACACACCGGCATAAGCAGCAAGCGGTAAAGCGGCAGGCGGCTTAGCATCTACGGTATCTTTTTTCAGCTTCCATTCTTTTTCCTGGCGGGTCTCATTGCCTTTTTGCATGCCCCTGGCCACCTGGTTATAGTTACGGTAAGGCAGACCCAGGTACGCATCCATGATCTCCAGCTTCAACGCTTCATAAAAACCATTGGCATCGGTATTGGTCAGTACCACGATGCCCAGCTTTTCTTCAGGAACCAGCGTCACACTGGTCACAAAGCCATTCACCCCGCCGGTATGGCTCACAATTTTTTTACCGCTGTATTCTTCGAGGAACCAGCCCAGGCCATACAAGGCAAAGTGCCCGCTGTTAAACATGGATCCCCCGTTGCCAAGTATAGAATGCGGCAACCAGGTTTGTGCAATGGCAGAAGAGGGAATGATCTGTTTGCCATCCAGTTTACCCCTCTCCAGTTGCAGAAGCACCCATTTGCTCATATCCGTAACACTCGATGAAATGCTCCCGGCCGGGGCGATATTATCAATATTGCCATAGGGGATTTTTTTGAGTTCGCCCATCACTACAGTGTGTGCGGCGGCTTTATTAGCAGCTGTTTTTATGTCTTTGGACAAGGCCAGGGTATTGTTCATTCCCAATGGGAGGAATATCTTTTCTTTTAAAAATTCAGCCCATGTTTTTCCGCTGGCTTTATGGATCACTTCGCCCGCCACACCAAAAGCAGCATTGGTATAACCCCATTTGCTGCGGAAACTGTACAGCGGTTTTACCTTTGCCAGTTTTTCATATACCTGCTGCGCAGACAGGTCAGAGTCGAAGTACATAAAATCCCCCTGGAAGGTCTCAAAACCAAGGCGGTGACAGAGCAGGTCCCGCAGGTTGGCCTCTTTGGTCACCCAGGGGTCGTATAGTTTAAAAGCAGGCAGCCATTTTTGTACCTTATCATTCAGTCCCAGTTTTTTTTCTTCCTGCAACATGGCCAGCGCTGTTGCAGTAAAGGCCTTTGTATTACTACCGATCATGAATAAGGTGTTTTCATCCACCTTCTCATTGGTCCCTGTTTCTTTTACCCCATAGCCTTTCAGCAGCACTACCTTTCCATTCTTTACAATACATACAGACACGCCTGGAATTTGCCAGTCGGTCAAAGCCCGGTTCACATAAACATCAATACTGTCTTTTACAAAAGAAGGCAGGGAATCAGTTTGCGCAAAAGCCGGGACAAATAATAAACTACAACATAAAAAGAAACATACTTTTTTCATCTTAATTGATTTTAGAGTTAAAAGGACGGAAAAATTGTTTCGCAGGGATTGAAACAGTACAGAAGGATTAAGAGAAGTAAATTAGTTTTCTTTTCTGAAACAGCGAAAGAGATACAGGTTATTCTTCTTCCTCTTCTTTGAGAAAAGGAAGGGGAGCAAGCCCGTTCTGAAAACGGAAGAAGGCTTGCTTGATCCAGGACTGAAAATCGTAATCGCTGGCAAATTTGGTGAAAGTGTGCGACGGGCGGTAGCGCCGCATGAAACTGTCGAGTTCAGTACCGGTAAGCAGGGTGAGACGACGTACTAAAATTTTGCTGTAACGGTGATCCACAAATTTTTCCTGTTCCTGCTCAATTAAACGCTTCTGGAAACCGGCGAAGCTGCGATTTCTCTTAAAACGGAACATATTGATGATCTCATCGAGGTCGAAGCCCACGCCGGCGCCGTATTGCGGGGTCACCACTTTCAATTTCGGTTTCTCGTAATTGAAGATCCTGGCATAGTCCTGCCGGTTCTGGAGAGAATCCTGCCGGTAGTTCCGCGGTCTTATCTTCACCTCTTTCAGTGTCGGGATGCTGATATGGATCGAAATATCAAACTGAAGGGTATTGCTGATGCCAGCCACAGGGAACTTCATGGTGGGCTTGCCCAGGTAGCTGAACCAGATGGAATCTTTTTCGGACACCTGGATCTCATACACACCATCACTGCTGGTGGAAGTGCCCCTGCCGGAAGTACTTAATACGCTAACGGCTTCCAGGGGATAACTTCGGGAGCTGTCATATACGGTGCCTCTTATCTTATACAACTGTGCATCCGCGGATGCAGAGAATAAAATACCGGCGATAAATGATATAAGGTAAAGCTGTTTCAACTACAGATGGCAAGTAACAAAAGAAAATGCAAAAGGGATGATAAAGTCAATAGGAAGGTCAGAAATGTCATAGAAGTCAAATGAGTCAAATAGAGGACGATCATTAAATGACTTGTATGACCTGTTTGACTGACTTACTTTAGTAAACTTTCAATAATGCGGGAGTAATGCGCATGTTCCAGCAGGTGGATGCGCTGTGCCAGTGTTTCAGCGGTATCTGAATCGTGCACAGGGCAGCGGGCCTGGAAAATAACTTTTCCATGGTCGTAGATCTCATCCACATAGTGAATACTGATGCCGCTTTCTTTCTCCTTATTATCAATGACGGCCTGGTGTACATGTTTTCCATACATCCCTTTGCCGCCGTATTTGGGCAGCAATGCGGGATGAATATTGATGATGCGCTCCGGAAAGGCCCGTATCAGCGCCGGGGGAACCTTCCAGAGAAAACCAGCCAGCACTATCAGATCAATTCCTTTTTCTTTCAATTCATCAGTATATACATTACCGGAAAAGAATTTTTCTTTTTCAATTAATAAGAAAGGAATGTTTTCTTTCTCCGCAATTTTCAGCACAGCAGCCTTTGGGTTATTGCAAACAATTAATGCAACCTGAATTTTCGGAGTCCACTCCTCCCTCTCCTTTGGAGAGGGAGGCTGGGAGGGTGAGGTGAGGTAGTCGATGATCTTCTGTGCATTCGTACCAGCCCCCGAGGCAAAAACAGCAATTTTCTTCATAAAATATATCCGGCAGCGGCAAAGTTGTAACTTTTCGGCATGCGATTGTATTTTCTTTTGCTGTTACTGCCTGCCGGCTTGTTTGCACAGGAAGATTGTTATGAAAACAAAGATCATCCTATGCCGGTGCTTAGCGATACCGCCAAAAAGATTAACGAATTAAAACTGGCGGCGGCAGTAACAGACTACCGCAAGGACAGCAGCAATGCCGATGTCATCATCTGGCTGGGAAGGCGGAACGCATATCTCGGGTATTATGACAAAGCGATTGAAATTTTCAGCAAGGGAATTACCCTTCACCCCGCTGATGCAAGGATGTACCGGCACCGCGGCCACCGGTACATCACCCTTCGTTGCTATGATAATGCGATTGCCGATCTTGAAACAGCAGCAAAGCTGATAAAGGATAAACCGGATGAAATGGAACCGGATGGTTTGCCCAATGCCAAAAATATTCCCACCAGCACTTTGCAATTCAATATATGGTATCACCTCGGGTTGGCTTATTTCGTTAAAGGGGATTATACAAATGCGCTGAATGCTTACCGGAACTGTATGAAAGTTTCGGCCAATAATGATATGTATGCCGCCGTGTTCAGCTGGACCTATCTTACCCTGCTGAAACTGGACAGGGATACCGAAGCAAAAGCGCTCTATTACAGTGCCGACGGGAAGGCAGAAGTGATCGAGAATGGGGAATACCGGAATTTATACATTGCCATTTACACGGATCAGCCAGTTCATCCGGATATTGATGAAGTGGCATCGGTGATACTGAAAGGGGCAAACCCGGTGGGGATATCAACCATCAGTTTTGCGGTGGGCTTTTATTGCCTGGTCAAGGGCGATGGAGATAAGGAAAGGGCAACAAAATATTTTACAAAAGCCACCGGCACAGGCATGTGGTCTTCTTTTGGCTATATCGCTGCAGAAGCAGAACTAAAGCGGATGAAATAGATAACAAAATGATCAAAGGGCTATACGAAACACATCTTGAAGTAAAAAACCTGGAACAAGCCATTGATTTTTACCAGCACACACTGGGACTTGAGTTTGCCCTGCTGGAAGAGAAAAGAAGAATTGCCTTTTTCTGGATCGGCGGCACCAAAGCCTATATGCTGGGCCTCTGGGAAAAGCCAAATGAAGCTATTCAGCCCCGGCATTTCGCCTTCAGCTGTGATAAGGAATTCATATTACATGAATCTGTTTCATTTCTCAAATCAAAAGGATTGCAGCCATATAATTTCCTGAAAGACGGAACCGAAAGACCGATGGTCTTTGCCTGGATGCCAGCTATCGCCATTTATTTTAAAGACCCGGATGAAAATATACTGGAATTTATCGCTGTGCTGGAAGGAGAAGGCCAACCCGAATGGGGGGTGATCAGTTATGAAGAATGGACGGAGAGAAAGAAGTAAGATGCCTGATGTCCGAAGTCTGAACAACAACCCCCGTTTTTATGACTCTCCCGTCTCCCGCCTCTCGTCTCCCGACTCCCGACTCTTCACTACTCCCATTTTTACCCCGATCTTTCTGATATATTTAATAAAGAAGGGAAACTGCCCGAAAGGAATGCTTACCAGCAGAACTGCCATGGGCCAGAGCAGCGTGATAAGCAGTATATACAAAATAGCCCAGAGCCAGTCCTGCTGAATGGCAAGCCAGTTCATGATCTTTTTACCTGCAAAACCCGTCAGGCTGCCGCCGATAGCAAAGGTGCAGATGATAAGGGCCAGTTGCGGACCTTTTACTTTCCATTTTTTTTGTAGTCGCTCAAGCATGATAGAAGAGCCGCAAAAGTGCGGAAAAAACATCCAACAATTATCAGGATTTTTGTTTCCGTTGATTTTTTTTGAACGGATTACCAGTTTATGACAAACAATTTTAGCGCTGTCAGAAAAGACATCATAAATCCGCTGAAATGCAGGCTGGTAGCGGGTCAAAAAAAAGTTAAAGCAGTTGAATTTTTGTAAGGTTCCTGACTTACTTTTGCGGCGGGTGAACGGATTTTATCCACAATTTTTGAATCAACATCTTCTATGATTCCTCGTAAACCAACCGGACGGCGGCTCGCACTTCTTTTCAGCTTTTTTATAGCTTTTGTTATTAAAGTTTCCGCGGCTGATATTGCGGCGGGGAAGGCGTTGTTCATGTCCAAATGCGCCAGTTGCCATAATGTTTTTAAAGAGGGAACAGGTCCGGCCCTAATGAACCTGGAGGAAAGGCATAAATGGGCTGATCACAATGAACTGTTGAAATGGATCAATAACCCGGCCGGGTATATGGCTTCTGACCCTTACACACAGGGCCTCAAAGCCAAATATGGGTCAATGATGACTGGTTTTGCTGATGTCAAACTGAAAGATGTTGATGATTTAGTTGCATATATTAATAGTGAGGTAGTTAATAAAGCAAAAGCACCTCCACCTGACCCCAATAGTGGCGGGGGCAAAGGCTCCAACAGCAACGCCGTCATCTTCGGCGTTATCTCCCTCATACTCGGAATTATTGCCTTGATATTGATGCAGGTGAACAGTAACCTGAAGAAGATGAGTGATGATGCAGAAGGCATTTATCGTCCTGACCCGGTTCCTTTCTACAGGAATAAAGTGTATATCGCCATAGGGTCTATGCTGGCTTTCGTGGTGTTTGGCTATTATGTCTCCAAAGGCGCAATCGGGCTTGGCCGCCAGAAAAATTATCAGCCCGAACAGCCGATCTACTACTCGCATAAAGTGCATGCCGGCATCAACCAGATAAGCTGTTTGTACTGTCACGGCTCTGCGTGGGACAGCAAACATGCCGCCATCCCCTCAGTGAATGTCTGTATGAACTGCCACAAAGCCATCAACACGTATGAGAAAGGGCCCAAGCTGTATGATGAGGCAGGTAATGAGATCAACGGCACTTTTGAAATAGAAAAACTCTATAAATACGCCGGGTTCGACCCCAAGAACCCGACAAAATGGGATCCCAACAAATCAAAACCCATTGAATGGGTGAAGATCCACAACCTGCCCGACCATGTTTACTTTAACCACTCACAGCATATCAGGGCCGGTAAGGTACAGTGCCAGAGCTGCCATGGCGAAATAACAGCGATGGACGAAGTAAAACAGGTGGCTGAACTGAGCATGGGCTGGTGTGTGAACTGTCACCGCGAAACCAAGGTTGACTTCAACTATTCGGCCGGAAAGGGCAACAAGTTCTACAGCATTTACGAGAAGTTTCATAATGATATAAAGACAGGGAAGATGGACAGTGTGACGGTGGCCGATATCGGGGGTATAGAGTGTCAGAAGTGCCACTATTAAACCCCCAAACCCCCCTAAAGGGGGCTTACGGCGGTCGTTCATATTATTGAAATTATTTTTTTAACCGACTTTGATTGCAGGAATATTTGAGAAAAGTAAAGTGATTACAAAATTCAGAGTCTAAAAGTCCCTTTAGGGATTTAGGGTATGAGTAACAAGTACTGGCAAAATTTCGCAGAAGTAAATGACCCGGAGAAACTTGGGAAACTCTCCCAGGATGAGTTCCGGGAAGAACTTCCGTTTGAAGGATTTGATGATGAAGGACTGATTGATGCGAAAGCTCCCCGCCGCGACTTTTTGAAATACCTCGGCTTCAGCACAGCTGCGGCCAGCATTGCGGCCAGTTGCAAGATCCCTGTAAAGAAAGCGATCCCTTATGCCAATAAACCCGAGAACCTGGTTCCGGGTGTGGCAAAATACTACGCCACCACTTATGTGCAGGATGGCGATATCATTCCCGTCGTTGCCAAAGTAAGAGACGGACGTCCCATCAAAATAGAAGGGAACACCCTCTGTGCATCACCGGTGGTGGCACTTCGGCAAGGGCACAGGCATCGGTGCTGGACCTGTATGATATGTACCGCAGCAAATTCCCGCTGCACAAAGTGAAGGATAAACTGGAAGAAGTGCCCACATTTGAGGCCTTTGACAAAATGGTGGGGGATGCAATGAAAGCGGCCGGTGGTTCAGTAGTGTTGCTTACTTCAACAGTTGTTTCTCCCTCTGCAAAAGATATTATCAGCAAGTTTCCGAACCTGAAGCA
>JANNUI010000443.1:0-3003 GCA_031395125.1 Chitinophagaceae bacterium
TGATGTGGCAGGTCTTCTGGCTTAACCTGTTGTTGAACACCTTCCCGCCCCGACTTGTCGGGACAGTGGTATGCAGATTCAACTTTTGCCAGTGAGATATAGCGAGTGGTGAATGGGTTTGCCCATTCCCTACTCGCCATACCCTACTAGCCGGTCTTACAGCTACGGGGATAGCGTCAGATTTTGACTGACTTCCCTTTTAATGCTGACATTTATCGTCAACAAACCAAATCGCTGCAAATGTAAGTGGGCTGGAATGGATGGCAAGAATTGTTTTCAACAATCCTGTTTCCTGGTCATTATAAATTTAATTCAGGCTTTTTTTCAAAACTGGAATAAACTTTGCAGTATGAATCCTGTCTATCACGTTCATCTACCCATGAAGCAACTCTAAAAATTTACCGGGAACTTTTAACAACTCACAGATACTGTATCCCGTTCCAGGTCGTTGACTGATAAGCCCCCGAACCTCCACTGTTTGTTTTTCCTAACCAACAGCTCTTGCACCGGCATTAGCTGAAAAGAAATATTATGCACAGGAACATGAAACGGATACTGCTGATAAGTATGCTTTTGAACATTTACATGCTGAACGGGTTTGCCCAAAAGAATCCACCCGGGCTTGAAATGGGAGCGGGACTGGCCGGGTTTGTTTACCAGGGCGATCTTACCCCGAGTCCACTCGGCTCCTTCAGAAACATACGCCCGGGGTTGGTTTTATCGGCAGGCAGGGTAATCTCCGGATCCTTTATCTTCCGGGTGAACGCTTCTTTTGGCGGGTTAAGAGGCGATGAAACAAAATACGATAACCCTGAATTCAGGAAATACAGGGCCTTTCGGTTCCGCACACCCGTGGCGGAAGTATCACCGCAACTGGTATGGAACCCTCTTGGAAAAAACTATCAAAGCAAAGGATTCTCGGCTTATCTTTTTGGTGGTGCGGGGCTCTCTTTTTTTAATATAAGACGGGATCATAGTGAATTCGATGCCGCTTATTTCGCCGATGCGACAGATATCACCGATCAGCTGGCAGAAGATGATAAACAATCACTACCCCGTTTCAGGATCGTTATTCCTGCAGGCGTAGGGGTCCGCTACAACCTTTCGGAAAGCTTTGCAGTGAACGTGGAATCAACACTGCGATTCCCCTTTACCGATTACCTCGATGGTTTCAGCAGGGCTGCTAACCCGGCGCAAAAAGACCATTATCATTCCATTATGGTCGGTGTCATTTACAGAACGGGGAATAAGAGCTCCCTTGCCTGCCCGGTACTGAAATACTGAAACGGGTTACTTTTTTTCAGCAGGGTTTATCCATTGAAAAGCCGCACCGATGTAATAATTTCTTGCGGGTGCTGCATTGTAAAACCGGTTAGCGGCAGCATTGATGTCATTTCCCAAACTATAGGTTTCATCAAGCAGGTTATCAATACCCGCATAGATATTCAAACGACAAGAGCCTTTTGGCTTTTTGTTCCAGCCCAATTTACAACCTACTAATTGATATGGTTCTGCTTTTGCGCTGTTGACATCATTCATATAAATGGAGGATGCCGCATAGTAACTTGCATTCAGGTAAAAGCCTGCATTAGTATGCATATCTGCAAGCAATGAAAAAACGGAGGAAGGTACCGAGGGAACTTTCTTCCCGGAAAAATCATCTGCTCCCTTTATAAAACTTCCATAGCGGAAATGATTCAGCGTTATATCTGTTCTTACGGAAAAGTTCCTGATAAAACCTCCATACAGCTGTTGGTGGTAGTCAGCATGAAATTCAAAACCCTTTTGCTTTACATCGCCGGCATTCACAAAAAAATCAGCACCTGAAATATCCCTGCGCTGCACCAGCGCATCATTTAGTTTGAAATAAAAGGCGGTGAGCTCCAGGGTCAGTTTATTGCGGAGCAGGAAACTGCGGAGCGTAGTTTCATAGTTCCATCCGCTCTCCGCTTCGAGGTTGGTGCTTATAACTCCTGTTGATGGCAGCAGCTCTGCAACGGTAGGTGGAGAAAACCCTCTTGATACCGACGCCAGCCAATAAAAGCGGCTGCTGAATTGTTTCATCAGGGAAAATTTCGGCGCCAGCTCATTCCGGTAGCTGCGGCTTTTGGTAATGACAGGGTAGCTGTTGAGCCGGGTGATCTTCACATCAGTTTTGGTAAGACTTGCTCCCAGGATAAAATGCCAGGAGTTGCTGATCTCAGCGCCGGCCTGTACAAAAAGACTGAGCATTTTATTGTCAATATCATCATCTGTTTGCAGGGTATCTGGCTCACCGTTCCTGTTTTTGGAAACCTGTGTATTAAAATATCCTTGCTGGAATTCTGCACCTGCCACAAAATTCATTGTGCTGTTCTCCATTTTCTTATCAAAAGAGAAAACAGTACGGCCTCCAAAAGAGGGCTCTGTTCTTTTTTCATAATTACGGATAGCCGGGTTTTTGATCCGGGCATAAGCGCCGTAGAGGGTAGTAGTATTTTTAAAGCCGGGAGCTATACGCAACAGGTTGCTCATTCCAACCAATAAGTTTTGTTGGTAAATAGCCGCTTTTGCATTGACAGCGGAAGGGAAACCGCCGCCTGCCGGTCTTGCCCCTTTGGGATTATTGCTGAACTCAGCCAATGTCAGCGCCCCCGGGGTTTGATAATACATGTCGGTGAAGAGTACGGAAGCGGTCAGTTCGTGCTTTTCTCTTTTTATTTGGGATGTCCAGGAAAAATTATCCCTCCGCATGTTGGTTTGTACACGGTAGCCATCTGTCTGGCTGTGCGCAAAGGTCAGCTGGTTCTTATTTTCTTTTTTCCCAAATCTTGCAGCCGTAAAAATGTTATGCAGGCCAAAACTCCCGGCAAGGTATTCAATACTTATGCCCGGCTTCCAGGCTTCATTGAAATTGTTCAGTAATATCAGTCCCCCGGTACCTGTACCATACATGCTTCCGGCAGGGCCTTTAAAGACTTCGATATAAGAAAAATTATTCCAGGCAAACTGGTTGAAGTAAGT
>JANNUI010000046.1:0-2997 GCA_031395125.1 Chitinophagaceae bacterium
GCTTTGTACTGGCTGTAGGGTTTGCCGTTGATGATGGGTTCTGTAGTTCCTGAACGCTGCTGTTTTAAATTAGCCCCGTCGTATCCCTGGGCCCCGGTATCGGATAATACTGCCAGTTGCAAAACCAGGGTAAAAACAAATATTTTTTTCATATGCTTTTTTTTATCTGTGGATTAATTCTATGTTGAAATTATTTGCAAAGAACGAACCTATCAGTGTTTCATTTACACCGCTGGCATGTGAAACCCTGAACTCAATGGTATCACCTGCAGTAAAGCGCCTGGCAATACTGATGTTTTGGGTCCCGAATGTTCCGGAGGGGATTGAAATTGTCTGCGATTCAAAAGACCCATTTACATAAATATTAAGCCTTGCCCGGGCCGTTGTTGAAGAATAACTGTCCCATGCAATGGAAGAGCTTACTTCATAAAAACCCGTAACAGGGATTGTATATTGCCCTGTGCCGGCATTATAGTTAGCCCCGCCATCTTCATTTAAGATAGTGGCCCATGTGGTAATTGTTACTTCAGTGGCCGGTGGAACAGTGAGATTGGCAGATAATGTTCTTGCAGAAATACTTGCAGGCCCCTGCCAGGTAGCATTACCCACCGCATCGCTGGTAAGTACATAACCGCTGGCTTCGCCGACACCCGTTAATTGCACTGCTCCCTGTGTTCTCAAAGCAACTGAACCAGGTATTATAGCAACGCCGAATAAACCAATAGTATTGGCTACATATGTTTGTCCGAGAACACCTGTGCTTCCATTGGTTGTTGCAGCACCCCATATGCCGTAACCACCTGCGCCTGTTGTGGCCCCAACACCTACAGAACCAGGATTGGATGATGAAGCATAAATAGCCATAGGGCTACCCAATGTTACCAACGGTGCTCCCTTCCTAGCAAAAATTGTTGCTCCACCACCCACTGTTCCGTTTACAGCAATAGAAGCGGCGTTTACATTTATCGCACTAATCCCATTTCCAACATTAGCCGCATTGCTGTTTGTGGCATTGATAACAGCGCCAGCTGCGCCTGTTTGCAATACTTCCAGTTTGCCTGCTGTGGTTGCCGTACCGATACCTACATCTCCATTTACTTTTACGGTCATTTTATCAGTAGCTGCGGCACCTGTAAAGATCGGGAAATCATGATTGCTAAAAGTTCCAATTCCACCGGTATATCCATCTATTGGCGAGGGAGCACTAAGCCATATCTGTGACGCATCATCAATATCCCTTAGCCTTACCTGCGCCAAGCTTGCCCGGGCCATATCCAGTATTGTTGCGCCTGAAGGGGTGGTGGTTCCGATACCAACTGCCACACCGTTATCATAAATCAATGAATTACCCAGTGTGGTTCCGTTAGGTGTCCATTTGGGTATGAAGTTCAGGGTACCACTACCGCTCACAATACCCACTGCAGAAGCATCCTGCCAGGTGGCATTACCTACTGCATCGCTGGCAAGTATCCTGTTAAGGGCAGCACCCTGTCCGGATATTTGGACACGACCGACTGTTTGAATAGCATATGCGCTGGGGTCTCCAAAGAAAACTTCTGCTCTCAATGCTGTCGCAGACCCGGTCGATATAGCATACATACCTATCCCGGTCGTTGAAAGACCAACACTTCCAAATCCCGTTTCAGTAGTACCCTGGATACCGATCCCGGCGGGATTGGCAGCTATCCCTGTGATTGCAGTTGTGGTTCCTCCACCAACCCACAGGTAAGTATTGGCTAAGGAACCTGTACCTCTCATTGCTAAAAATGAACTATTGGCATAACCTGTATTGCTGACATTAGAATTAAAGACTGTTAGTGCCCGGTTTGTATTGGCTACATTGGTTTGGTTAATGAACCCTGCTTGGGTTATTCCAGAGTGATCAAGATGTAGCCGGGCAGCAGGAACTGCGGTTCCAATACCGATCGCTGCTCCATTATCAAAAATCTGCGAATTTCCCAGAGTAGTTCCATTCGGTGTCCATTTTGGAACAAAATTTAATGTACCGCTGCCGCTTACGATGCCCACGGTGGCGGCATCTTCCCAGGTGGCTTGACCTGTACCGGGTATTGTGGCCAATATCCTGTTCGGCGCTTCATTGATACCTGTCAACTGCACTCCGCCTAATGTTCTGAGAGCTGTTGTGCCACCGGTGAAATAACCACCGGCGCCGGTACCTGCTGCTGCATTACCTGTTACTCCAAAGTCACCGGACCCAATACCTAAACCAAAAACACCGGCATTGCCACCACCGGAATAAGTTTCACCAAAAATTGCATTACTGAAAAAAGACCCTGAACGCAAACCCACATTATTAAAGCTTGAAGTAACAATACCCAATGAATTATCAGTTTGCGCTACAAGCGCAGCAGGATTTGCTTCGCCCGGATAACCTGTTCCTGTTACAGAAGTCGCAAGAACACCCCATGAACCAATGTTGGTAGCGGCATTAAATCCCCTCAAAGCGCCTGAAGTATTTCCGGGACCTGTATTCATAAAATTACCAGCCCGGCCCGTACTGTTTGATGACGTTGATGCAGTTACAGCACTGGCCGTACTGGCTGCATTCGCTACATTAATTGATGCGGCACTGTTAGTGCCCACATTATTTACTACCATTGTTGCAGCTCCGTTTGCAGGGTTAGCGTTTACTATTTGCGCTGAGAAGAAACTGTTACTTTGTGCAAATAAACCAATACCGCTGGTGCTGGTTGCCATTACACCTGTACCGCTTCCGGAGTTACCAAAAACACCAATACCTGAAGGTGCAGTGCCGTATACACCCCATCCACTTCCGTTCTGGCTTCCATAAACACCAATCCCGTTACCACCGGTGCCGTTATTGATACCTCTTACACCAGCAGAAAAACCACCTGGCACTGCAGAGGTGATCACACCTCTTATGCCCACCGCACTGGCATCTGTATTATTGCTTTCGCCTAATACAGCGTCAGGACCACCGGAAGCAGGTGCAGACAGTGCATGCAGTTTTGCAAC